>JAJECB010000168.1 GCA_022822245.1 Gammaproteobacteria bacterium | reverse complement strand
CCTCAAGCCGCTTCGACGTAGTGTCGGCTACGCCTTCAGCATCTTTCGGTCCGTGCGGCCAGTCACAGCGCCGTCTCGACGCCCTCGCGACGAAAATCGGTGAATTTTGCGGGCTAGTCATTGAACATCAGGGAAGTGAGGACGAAGTCGAGGCCGAACACCGCGAGCGACGACCACACCACCGAGCGGGTCGTCGCTCGCGACACCCCTTCCGAGGTGGGCACCGCGTCGTGGCCCTGGAACAGGGAGATCCACGTGACCACGACTCCGAACACCACGCTCTTCACGATCCCGTTCACGACGTCGTCGCGGAAGTCGACCCCCGCCTGCATCTGGGACCAGAACGCCCCGTCGTCCACGCCAAGCAGCCCGACCCCGACAAACTGCCCCCCGAGCACCCCGATCGCGCTGAACATCGCGGCGAGCAACGGCACGGAGAGGATCCCGGCGAGGAACCGGGGGGCGACGACCCGGTGCAGGGGATCGACCGCCATCATGCCCATCGCCGCGAGCTGCTCGGTGGTCTTCATGAGGCCGATCTCGGCCGCGAGGGCGGAGCCCGCCCGGCCCGCGTAGAGAAGGGCCGAGACCACTGGCCCGAGCTCGCGCACGAGGGCGAGGGCCACCGCGAGGCCGAGGGACTCCTCGGCCCCGAAACGCACCAGCATGTTGTACCCCTGGAGGCCGAGGACCATGCCGACGAAGGCGCCGGACACCAGGATGAGCACCATGCTCTGCGCCCCGACCCGCCCGAGCTGGCGGAGAAGCTCCCGCCCCCGGAGCGCCGCGCCGGGCAGTCCGGCCAGCACCCGGCCGAGAAAGACGGTGCCCCTCCCGAGCATCTCGAGCCAGCCGAGGACGTGCCGGCCAAGCCACGCGAACGTCTCCATGGGGATGCGGGCTGGAACGCCGCGGATCAGGCGCGCGCCGCGGCGGACGCGGCAGCCGGGCCGCCCGGCTCGGCCCCCAGCAGATCCTCCGCGATCGGAGGTCCCGGAAAGTGGAACGGCACCGGACCGTCCGGGAGGCCCCGCATGAACTGCCGGACGGATGACTCGTCCGAGGCGTGGATATTCGCCGGCGCGCCCGTCGCGATGCATCGGCCGCCGGAAAGTACGTGCATCCGGTCCGCGATCGCGGAGACCTCCTCGACGTCGTGCGTCACCACGATGCTGGTGAGCCCGAGCGCATCGTTGAGCTGCCGGATGAGCGCCGTGAGCACTCCGGAGGAGATCGGGTCCTGGCCGGCCAGGGGCTCGTCGTAGAGGACGATCTCCGGATCGAGGGCGATCGCGCGGGCGAGCGCGACGCGGCGCGCCATCCCCCCCGAGAGCTCGCGCGGCCAGAGGCGCCGGGCGTTTCGCAGCCCGACCGCCTCGAGCTTGAGCAGCACCACGTCACGGATCGTCTCCTCGGACAGCCCGGTGTGCTCGCGGAGGGGGAACGCGACGTTGTCGAAGACGTCGAGGTCGGTGAAGAGGGCGCCCGCCTGGAAGAGGACCCCCATCCGCTTGCGGAGCGCGTAGAGGCGAGAGCGCGAGAGGCGGTGCACGTCCTCGCCGCCGACCCGCACGCGTCCGCCGTCCGGCTTGAGCTCCCCGCCGATGAGCTTGAGGAGGGTCGTCTTGCCCACCCCGCTCGGGCCGAGCACCGCGGTGATCTCGCCCTTCGCCATGGTCATGTCGAGGGAGTCGAAGACCGGCCGTGACCCGCGGTGGAAGGAAAGCCCCTCGACGGCGACCAGGGGCTCGGGGACGGCCGGCGACGGGACGGGGGGCGGCGGCTCAGCGGCCATGAACCGTCCGCGCGCCGGGCCGGGCGGCGCTCCCCTCGCGGCGGATGGAGGGCGGGTTCACGGCATCCTCAGGGACCCGCCGGGTCGTCCACTCCTTCCTTCTTGACCGGGAGGAGGTCCGTGCGGCTCACCCCGAGGGCGAGGGCGGCGACGCTCGCGACGTAGATCGACGAATACGTTCCGATGAGCACCCCGACGATGAGGGCGGTCGCGAACCCGTGGATGAGCTCCCCGCCGAGCACGAACAGCGCGACGAGCACGAGAAGGGTCGTGAGCGACGTCATCAACGTCCGCGAGAGAGTCTGGTTGAGCGACCGGTTCATGACCTCCTCGGTGCTCCCCCGCCGTACCCGCCGGAAGTTCTCCCGGACCCGGTCGAAGACCACGATGGTGTCGTTGAGCGAGTAGCCGATGACCGCGAGCGTCGCCGCGAGCACGGTGAGATCGAACTCCAGCCCCAGCACCGAGAAGAAGCCGAGGGTGATGAGCACGTCATGCACGAGCGCGGCGATCGCGCCGAGGGCGAACCGGTACTCGAAGCGCAGCCACACGTAGACGAGGATCCCGAACAGCGCGATGAGCATCGCGAGCCCGCCGTCCTCGGTCAGCTCCTCCCCGACCTGGGGCCCGACGAACTCCACCCGCCGGAGGGCAACCTCCTCTCCCTCCTGAAGCACACGCAGGATCCGGGAGCTGAGCTCGGCGCGCGTGAGCCCCTCGCGCGGCGCGATTCGCACCAGCACGTCGCGCACCGTGCCGAAGTGCTGCACCGCCGCCTCCTCGAAGCCCGCCCCGGCCAGCGCGCCGCGGATCGGATCGAGCTCCGCGGGCTGAGCGTAGCCGACCTCGATCAGGGTCCCGCCGGTGAAGTCGATCCCGAAGTTGAGCCCGCGCACTGCGAGCGAGACGATCGACACCGCAAGCAGCGCGGCCGAGAGATAGAGCGCGGCGCGGCGGCGCCCGAGGAAGTCGATGCGGGGCAGGCGGCTGAAGAGATCGCGCATGGACCCGGCCCGGCTCAGATGGAGAGCGCCGTGACCCGGCGGCCGCCGTAAACGAGGCCGACCACCGCGCGGGTGCCCATGATGGCGGTGAACATGGAGGTGACGATCCCGATGGAGAGGGTGATCGCGAACCCCTTGATGGGACCCGTACCGAACCCGAACAGCACCACCGCCGCGATGAGGGTCGTCACGTTGGCGTCGAGGATCGTGGAGAAGGCCTTCTGGTACCCCGACTGGATGCTCGCCTGCGGGGTGTTCCGGTTGCGGAGCTCCTCGCGGATCCGCTCGAAGATGAGGACGTTCGCGTCCACCGCCATGCCCACCGTGAGCACGATGCCCGCGATACCGGGCAGGGTAAGGGTCGCCTGGAGCATCGACAGGACGGCGACGATGAGCACCAGGTTGGCCGCGAGGGCGAGGTTCGCGACGAGCCCGAAGCGCCGGTACCAGAATGCCATGAACCCGAGCACCAGGCAGAACCCGATGATCACCGAGCGCAGCCCCTGGTCGATGTTGTCCTGGCCGAGGCTCGGACCCACCGTGCGCTCCTCGATGATTTCGATGGGCGCGGCGAGCGCCCCGGCGCGGAGCAGCAGGGCGAGATCGCGCGCCTCCGCGGTGTTGTCGAGCCCGGTGATCTGGAAGCGCTTGCCGAGCCGATCGCGGATGACCGCGATGTTGATGACCTCCTCGATCGTGCGCCGGGTGCGCACGTCGCGCCCGTCGACCCGCCGCACGTCCGTCTTGTTCTCGATGAACACCACCCCCATGCTGCGCCCGATCTTGTCCTTCGTGCGCTCGGAGAAGAGCCGCGCCCCCTTCCCGTCGAGGGTGATGAAGACGGCCGGCGAGCCGGTCTGCTGATCGATCCCGGACGCGGCGTCGATGATCGAGTCGCCGGTCAGCATGAGCTGGCGGTAGAGCAGCACCGGGCGGCCGTTGCGCTCGTGGTACAGCCGCGACCCGGCGGGGACCCGACCGTCCTGCGCATCCGAGACCGAGTGCTCCTCGTCCACCATCCGGAACTCGAGGGTGGCGGTGGCGCCGAGGATGTCCTTCGCCCGCGCGGTGTCCTGCACCCCGGGGAGCTGTACCACGATGCGGCTGTCCCCCTGGCGCTGGATCACGGGTTCGGCCACCCCGAGCTCGTTGACCCGGTTGCGAAGCGTCGTCACGTTCTGCTGGAGGGCGAACTCCCGGGTGGCCCGGACCGCCTCCTCGTTGAGCGCGAGGCGGAGCCGGAAGTCGTCCCCGCCGAAGTCCTCCTCCGTCACCGTGAGGTCCGGGAACTCGCGGTCGATGCGCCGCACGGCCTCGTCCCGCGCCTCGGCCGAACGCAGCCGCACGTGGAGCCCCCCCCGGGGGTCCCGGCCCACCGAGCGGTACCGCACCCGGGCCTCCCGGAGCAGGGTGCGCACGTCGCCGGTGTACCGCTCTTCGGCCTGAGCCACCGCGGCCGGCATGTCGACCTCCATGAGGAAGTGCACCCCGCCGCGCAGGTCGAGGCCGAGGTACATCGGCAGCAGGCCGGTGGCGGCGAGCCACCGCGGCATGGCGGGAGCGAGGTTGAGGGCGACGACGTAGCCGGGGCCGAGGTCGGCACGCAGGAGGTCCTGAGCCTTGAGCTGGGTCTCGGTGTCGTCGAAGCGGGCGAGGAGCCGGCCGTCCTCCAGGGCGACCGAATGGGCGGGAACCCCCCCGGCCTCGAGCGCGCCGGCGACCCGAGCGGCGAGGCCGGTGTCGATCGCGACCCCTCGTTCACCGGAGATCTGGACCGCGGGATCCTCGCCGAACACGTTCGGCAGGGCGAAGACGACGCCCGCGGCCAGCACGGCCGCGATGAGAAGGTGCTTCCAGAGCGGGTAGCGATTGGGCATGACCCGGGACTCGGCTAGAACTCTTGGGCGGCGCGGAAATTCAAGGCGGGATCAGCGTCGTGAATCGTTTTCGGGAACGAGGGGTCCGAGGCTGCGGCAAGCAGGGTGCTTCACGGGTTGGCGAAAGGTGGGGAGGATTCGAACGAAGAGGGCGCTTCATGCACGTCTCGCCGGCCCCTGCCCCGCCTCGCCAAGGCTCAGGCCGACTTGATGGTCCCCTTCGGCATGAGGTTCGCGACCGCCGAGCGCTGCACGCGCACTTCCATCCCCTCGCCCACCTCCACGGTTATGAAGGAGTCGCCGACCGCGGTGATCCGGCCGAGCAGCCCGCCGTTGGTCACCACCTCGTCGCCCTTGCTGAGGGCGCCCACCATCGCGCGGTGCTCCTTCGCCTTCTTCTGCTGGGGCCGGATCAGCAGGAACCAGAACACGACGAAGATGAGGATGAGCGGCACGAAGGTGGTGAGCATGCCGCCCACCCCTTCCCCGCCGGCCTGCGCGTAGGCGTTTTCGATGAAGAAGCTCATGAAGGAAACGGCCCCTTGGTCGATGGGTTCCGGAAAGCAAACGGAAATTATGCCACAGGGGAAAGGCCCCGCGCCGCCCGGAACTCGCTTCGGAACCGGGCGAGGTTCCCGGCCCGGATCGCCGCGCGCAGATCCGCCATGAGCCCCTGGTAGTGTTGGAGGTTGTGCAGCGACGCGAGGCGGGCGCCCAGGATCTCGCCGGAACGGTCGAGGTGGTGCAGGTAGGCGCGGGAGAACCGGGTGCACGCGGGGCATTCGCAACCCGGCTCGATCGGCCGGACATCGTCGCGGTAGCGCCGGTTGCGGAGGCGAAGGACCCCGCCCCGCACGAACAGGTGGGCATTGCGCGCGTTCCGGGTCGGCAGCACGCAGTCGAAGAGGTCGACGCCGCGCCAGACCGCCTCCACGATGTCCTCCGGGGTACCGACGCCCATGAGGTAGCGGGGCGCGCCGCTGGGCATGTCGGGGACCAGTCCGTCGAGCACGGCGAGCCGCTCCTCCATCGGCTCGCCCACCGCGAGCCCGCCGATCGCGTAGCCGTCGAACCCGATGTCGCGAAGTCCCTCCAGCGACTCGGCGCGAAGGTCCGGCGAGGTCCCCCCCTGCACGATGCCGAAGAGGGCGGCCGGGCTGTCCCCGTGGGCGGCCCGCGAGCGGCTCGCCCACCGGAGCGACCGGCGCATGGACTCCGCCACCGTCCGCCGATCGGCCGGCCACGCGGTGCACTCGTCGAACACCATCGCCACGTCCGAACCGAGCGCGCGCTGGACCTCCATGGAGCGCTCGGGATCGAGCCGGACCGGGGAGCCGTCGTAGGGCGAGCGAAGGTCCACCCCTTCCTCGCGTACCCGCCCGCCCAGGCTGAAGACCTGGAACCCCCCCGAGTCGGTGAGGATCGCGCCGTCCCAGCCCATCATGCGGTGCAGCCCCCCGTGGGCGCGAACGAGCTCCGCACCAGGGCGAAGCATGAGGTGGAAGGTGTTGCTGACGAGGATCCGGGTGCCGCTCGCACGGAGATCCGCGGGGTCGACCGCCCGCACGGTGGCGCGGGTCCCGACGGGCATGAACGCCGGGGTGTCGACGCGGCGTTCCCGGAGAGCGAGTTCCCCGCACCGCGCGGCGCCGGCGCGGGCGACGACCCGAAAGCGGTTGCCGCTCACGGCGCGGCGGGGCTGCGGAGGGGGGCGCGGGGCGAAGCGCGGGCGGGCACGGCGAGACGCGCACGGATCAGGACCATTCAGGCCACTCGTTCGGGCAGGAACATCGCGTCGCCATAGCTCAGGAACCGGTACCCCTTCGCGACCGCGTGCCGGTAGGCCCCGAGGATCCGCTCGCGGCCCGCGAAGGCGGCGACGAGGAGGAGCAGGGTGGAGCGCGGCTGGTGGAAGTTGGTGAGCAGGGCGTCGACGCACCGGAACTCGAAGCCGGGCCGGATGAAGAGATGCGTGGTCCCCGACCACGGCTCGAGACGCCCGGCGCGCGCGGCGGTCTCGAGGGCCCGCACGCACGTCGTCCCGACCGCGACCACCCTGCCGCCCCGCGCCTTCGCCGCCTCGACCGCCGTGCACAGCCCCTCGGGCACCTCCACCGCCTCGCCGTGCATCCGGTGGCCGTCCGGGTCGTCGGCCCGGATCGGCTGGTAGGTGCCGGAACCGACGTGCAGGGTGAGGGTCGCGGTCCCCACCCCGGCGGCAGCGAGCCGTTCGAGCATCGCGGCATCGAAGTGCAGGCCGGCGGTGGGCGCCGCCACCGCCCCCGCCCGCCGCGCGTACACCGTCTGGTAGCGCTCCGCGTCCAGGGGCTCGGCGGGGCGGCCGAGATAGGGAGGGAGCGGGACCTCGCCGTGGTGTTCCAGCACCTCGTCGGCGGGGCGATCGAGATCGATGAGATGAAACTCTCCCACCCGCCCGGCGCACACCCCGCGCACGCGGCCAGCGCCGAGCTCCACCTCGCCCCCCGCCCGCAGGCCCTTGCTCGTGCGGACCCGCGCGAGGAGCCGGCCCGGCCCCTCGATGCGCTCGACGAAGACCTCGACGCGCCCCCCGGTCGGCTTCCGTCCCGGGAGCCGCGCCCGGATGACGCGGGTATCGTTCAGCACCAGCAGGTCGCCGGGGCGAAGCCAGTCGGGAAGATCGGCGAAGCGGGCGTCCCGCGGCCCGTCGCCTGTCACCACGAGCAGGCGGCTCGCGGAGCGGCGCTCGGCCGGATAGCGGGCGACGAGGTCGTCCGGCAGCCGATAGTCGAAGTCCGAGACCCGCATCCGCCCGCGCCCCCGCACGCGCACGCGCTAGAATTCGGCCCCGGCCGGAGTGGTGGAATCGGTAGACACGACAGACTCAAAATCTGTTGGGAGCAATCCCGTGGGGGTTCAAATCCCCCCTCCGGCACCATGACGGCGCCGTCTTCCAGTCAGTCGGCCGCGGAGCCTCGTCCGTCGAGCCGTCCTTCAACCCGCGACTGCCGTTCGGCAAGTCGTTGCATCTCCGCGCGAAACGAATTCATGCCGTCCCGGAACTCGCGCATCATGGAATCGTATCGCGCATCGCTGCTGCGGCGATCCGCATCGAGTCGGTTCGTCGAGCGCATGATGAGGCCGGCGAGGGCGAGGCCGACCCCGAGCACGGTTCCGATGATTGTCAGGGTGGGGCCATCCATGCTCCTGCCTTCAGGTTCGAGGTTCTGCGGACCGATGATGAGCGGGTGCCCGGCGGATTGCAACCGAATGCGTGTGCCCGGACCGCGAGGCGGGGATTGGTCGCCCGGCGCGGTGCCGATCAGTCGCCGAAGAACGCGAGCGCCCGGAGCTCGATGCTCTCGCGGGGCGGCGCGCCGGCCGCGCTCTCCGGATCCTCGAAGGCGGTGTGCGCGGTGAAGCGCGCGCGGCCGTCCCCGGCGGAATCGAAGCACTTGAGCAGGATGGTGCGGTCCTCCTCCAGCCGGGGGAAGTAGAACCACTGGTGGTCGGGGTTGTGGGCGAGGTTAAACACCTCGCCGACCCGGTCGTGGTAGACGAGGTCGGTCGCGATGAGGTCCTCCGGCTCGATGCTCCGCGCGTCGCAGATGGCGAGCGGCCAGGATTCGACCCGGTCCCGGATGGAGTGCCAGGCGTTGATGACCGCGAATCGCCGCTTGAGGAGATCCTCGGCCTCGTTCGGGAAGAGATCGCGGACCCGTTGCGGCCCGGACTTCGGGGTGTAGTCGTTGTGGACCGAGCGCACCGGGTCCCGGACTCCCGAACGCTTGTCGCCCGCCGAGCGCCTCGTGTGGTCGAAGATCTCGACCCGGACGGCCCCCGTCGCACGCCGGATCAGCCGCTCGATCTCGGGGTAGTGGACGCGCTCCACCTCTTCGTCGTCGTAGAAGTCGGACACCGTCGAGGGCTGGCGATGAACCTCGAACCCTTCACGATCGAGGCTCGCCTCGCCGGCGAGCGGCCAGCCATCGTGGATCCGCATCTCGCGGACGTCCATCGTATCCTCGCGCCGGGAAGGCTTCCCGGAGCGCTGCGGGGAGATGTAGGTCTTCGGCTTGACGCCGGTGTTGACGACGTAGCGAAGCTCCGCCCGTACCGATCCGTGCCGATGAATGGCTTCCGGTTGTGCCGCCATGAGTCCAGCTCCTCCTCCTCGTCTTCGCCAGGGCCGTTCCGCACGGGCCGAATCTCCGTTCCGGCCCGTGCCGCCGACGATGGTTCCGTCGCCGCGTAGTCTCGGGGCGGACCGCCCCGGTCGCAAGCGATAATCTCGACCGCGTGAGTGAGATTTCCTGACACGAGTCGGGGTGCGCGAAAATGGGGTCAGAGTGGGTTTTCCCCATTTCGAAGCCGGCTCGCGCCACCGCCCCGGAAAGCCCACTCTGACCCCATTTTCGCTCCCCGTCACCGGTCCGCATCGCGCAGTTCGCGCATCAGGTCGAGGCTCAGGCGGCCGTCCACCGGGAGTCCCCGCGCACGCTGGAAGGCCTCGACGGCGGCCTTCGTGCGGGGACCGGATCGGCCGTCGACCGCGCCGGGCCGAAAGCCCAGCCGGCGCAGGTGGGTCTGTATCTCCCGTACGACGGTTGCGGCCGGCTTCCCCGACTCGAGCGCATCGCGCAGCCGCCGGAGCGTGCGATCGTCGAGCCGGCCGCGCCGGCGAAAGCCGTGGTCGGCCTCGAACTGCCGGACCGCGTCCCGGGTTCGGGACCCGGGCTCGCCGTCCTGTTCCCCCGGGTCGTAACCGAGGCCGATGAGCGCACCCTGAATGCGGAACACCCGCGGGCTCCCCCGCACCACGACCGGATTCTCCGCCGCACCCGGGCTGCCGCCGCCCGCGTCCGCTCGGTCCGGCGACCCAATCTCGTCCTTCGGCACGGACGGCTCCGGTCCGCGCGGCGCGGTCGCCTCCCGATAGCCGCGAAGCGCGCCCTGCGCCTTGGCCAGCTCGCCCTCGCGCAAGGCCGCAGTGAGCCGTTCACGGCGAAATCGGGCGTCCTCGTCTCCCTGTTCCGCGGCGAGGCTGAACCACATCCACGCCTTCACCGGATCGCGTTCGACGCCCCGGCCGGCTTCGTGCATGACGCCGAGGAAGAACTGCGCCGCTGCCACCCCCTGCCCGGCCGCGGCGCGGTACCAGTAGGCGGCCCGGCGCTCGTCGCGCTCGATCCCGAGCCCTCCCCGGTACATCCGACCGAGGTTGAGCTGGCCCCGAGCGTCACCCTGCTCGGCGGCCTTCCGGTACCAGAACACCGCCCGGCCGAAGTCTCGGGCGACGATCCTGCCGTCCTCGAACAGGGTCCCAAGGTGGTTCTGGGCGCGCGGGTCGCCGTCGTGGGCGGCGGCCCGGAGGGCGGAGACGCCGGCCCGGATCTCGTTGCGCTCGATCGCCTTGCGGGCCGACTCGTAGTCCGCCGACGCGGGCGCGATACCGGCGACGAGGAGCCCGGCGAGAAAGGCGGGCGCGGCCCGCGGGAACGCCCACGCCGTGCCGCCCATTCCCCTCATGCGGCCCGATTCCGGCGGGATGGCCGGCGTCGCCGGCGCCGCCGGGCGCCCTGCGTCTCGCCCGAGTCCGAAGTGCCCTCCCGGTCTCCCTGGGCCTCGGTCCACCACGCGGCGCGCTCCCCGAGGGGCTCCCCGGCCTCCGCACGCAGGCACAGGAAGTCGTACGCGGCCCGGAACCGGGGATGGGCGATGGTGAGATCCACCCGCCGCGGGCGGCGGTTCTCGAGGCGCGGCTGCATCGTCCAGATGTCGCGCGCCATGGCGCTCCACCGGCGCGGCATGCTGGTGCGCTTCGTCTGGAGCGCGAGCGCCTCGTCGGCCGCCGCGCCCAACGCCTCGCTCCGGCTTCGGGCCCGGTCCGCCTCACGGAACCCTTCCGCACGGTTGCGGACCGGACCCCACAGGAAGGCGGCGACCAGGAAGCCGGGGCTCACCGGCAGGTCCTCGGCGATGCGGCGGTCGGTGTTGGCGAGGGCCCGTTCGAGGAGCGCCCGCCCTCGGGGGTCGCGCCGCACCGACTCGGCGGTCTCGGGGTAGAGGCGCGGAAGAAGGTCGTAGCGGTCGAGACCGCGCAGGGACTCCCGGGCGTGCCCGCTCTGGAACAGCTTCAGGATCTCCTCGAACAGGCGGGCCGCGGGCACCCCCTCGAGGAGCGGCGCGAGCTCGAAGAGCGGCGCTTCCGTCTCCTCCTCGATCCGGAACCCGAGCTTCGCCGCGAAGCGAATCGCGCGGAGCATCCGAACGGGGTCCTCGCGGTACCGGACCGCGGGATCGCCGATGGCGCGGATGAACCCCGCGCGGAGGTCGTCCATTCCCCGCGTGAAGTCCAGGACCGAGCCGTCCCGGTCGTCGTAGTAGAGGGCGTTGACGGTGAAGTCCCGGCGCACCGCGTCCTCTTCCCGGGTGCCGTAGACGTTGTCGTGGAGGAGCATCCCCGCGGGACCGGCCGCACCCGCGGGGTGGGCCGCCCGGAACGTCGCCACCTCGAAGACCTCGCGACCGGCGCGGACGTGGGCGAGGCGGAAGCGGCGACCGATGAGCCGGGACCGGGGAAAGAGGGCCCGCACCTCGTCCGGCCGCGCGGAGGTCGCGACGTCGAAGTCCTTCGGGGCCCGGCCGAGCAGGAGGTCGCGGACGCAGCCGCCGACCAGGTACGCCT
>JAJECB010000122.1 GCA_022822245.1 Gammaproteobacteria bacterium | reverse complement strand
CCATGGCATCAGCTCGGCGACGTGGAAGGGGCCGGGCGGCCGGCGCAGCCGCCCGGCCGTCTGTCATCGGCGCCACGAAGGGGCTCAGTAGTGGTAGCCGCCGGTCCGCCTCGACGCTGACGCGGGGGCGGCATCGGGCGGCTCGGGCGTGCGCCCCGACTGCACCAGTCGGGCGGTGACGATCACGATCAGCTCCACCTCGTCGCTTCGGAGGGAGGTCTTTCCGAAGAGCTTCCCGAGAAGGGGCATGTCCTTCAGCCCCGCCACCCCGGTTTCCACCGTGTTGGACGCGTTGCGGAAGAGACCGGCGATGACGATCGACTCGCCGTTCCCGACTTCCACCGTGGTCTCCGCCCGGCGCACGTTGATGACCGGGATCTCGACTCCGACAATCTGCACCGACCGATTCAGCGAAGGCTCGGACACTTCCGGGCGCACCGTCAACACGATCCGGTCGGAGTCGACCACGGTCGGAACGAAGTCGAGCAGGACTCCGTACTTCTTGTACTCGAAGATGATCACCCCGTCTTCGAAGCCGGTCGGCAACGGGTACTCGCCGCCGGAGAAAAAGGACGCGGATTCCCCCGACACCGCGGTGACGTTCGGCCGCGCCAGCACATTGGCGAGGCCCGCGGTGGCGAGCGCATCGATCATGACCCGGAACTGTCCGAGCGGGCCCTTGCTGCCGAAGAAGATGGAAGCAGCCGTGTCGGCGCCGGCCACCGTGGGCGGGAACGCGCCCAGACCCAGCTCCTCGCCCGCTGCCGGGGGCAGCAGGCGCCCGACGCGAAAGCCGAATCGTTCCGAGCTCTTCACGCCGAAGGACTCCCAGTTGATTCCCAGGTCCTCCGTTACCGATCGGTTGACCTCCGCGATCTGCACTTCGAGGTTTACCTGCTGCGGAGTCGTTATGCGCAGTCCGTTCTCTATCGGCACGCCTTCGGGGAGGACCGCCGTGGCGAGGCGCAGCGCACGGTCGGCCGCCTCGGCGGATGCCACTTCGCCGTCGAGCACCACTCCGCGAACGATCTGGCGTACCTGCACGCCGTCCAGGTCCGGCTCTTCCGCCAGCGCGACCCGAAGCGGCCCGACGTCCATGACCACCAGCACGACCTGCTCTTCGACCCAGTCCCCGTTGAGCACCGAGATCGAGGTCCGCCCCGCCCCCTTCGCGATAACGTGCAACATGTTCGGCGCCGACAGTTGCACGTCGGCGATTTCGGGGGAGGCGACCACCACCGAGGTGGCCCGTCGGGCGAGACGCCATCGGGTGCTCTGCCCGAGGCTGAGGGTCAACGTGGCAACGGAACGGAGATCGGAGGCCTCGCCCTCGGGTCCTCCCTCCCCGGCAGGCTCGTCCGCCACGCCGTCGTCGTCGAGCCTTGCGTCTTCGTGCGAGGCTTCCTGAGCCAGGGGCTCCGCCGCCGGCGCCATGCAGTTCACCATCTGCAACGGCGCCCGGGGCCCGGACCAGTCACGGAGGCGGAGCGCGAGACGTGAAGTGCGCGCCGCGAAGCCCCCCCCGGACGCTGCCGCCTCGCTTTCCCGGGCCTTCATCGGCGCTCCGAAGGCCGCCAGGCGCAGCACGAGGCGCTGGTCGGGCAGGGCGTGGGAGACCGGGATCGTCGATCCCGAATCGTCTGCGGGCTGCGCGCAGCTCAGGTCCAGCGTCGCTCCGGAGAAGGGTCCGCCCCCCTTCGCGGGATCCGCGCGCCGACTCTCCCTCCGCGCAGCCTCGATGAGGCGGCGAAGCGCCCGGTGATCGTCGCCGACCCAGTGGGAGGAGGCGTGCTCGGCGTGGAGGCGCGCCGCTTCCTCCATGCGTCCCGCCCCGAGCAGCATGCGCACGAAGTTCGCGCTGATCCTCGGATCGCCGGGTGCGAGGCGCAGCGCTTCGGCGAATGCCGCCTCCGCCTCGGGGTAGTCCTCCTCGAGGGTGGCGGCGACGGCGAGGCCGTTCTCGATCCAGGGCGCCGAAGGCGTGCCCCGGCCCGGCTTTCGCGCGCGCTCGAAATGCTCGCGGGCCGATTGCGTGCGTTCCCGGGCGAGCGCGGCACGCCCCGCTCCGAGAAGTGCTTCCGCCCTGGTTGCCGCCGCCCTTCGCGCACGTTGCGATGCCTCGACGAAGTGCTCCTCCGCCGCGCCGAGGTCGTTGGCGGCAAACGCGATGTAGGCGAGCCCGAGGACCGGCTCCGCCGCGTTCTCGAAGCGTTCCGCGAGCGAGAGGTAGAGTCGCCTGGCTACCTCGGGCTGCCCTGCCGCCAGTGCCGCGGCCGCGACCGGGAGGCTGCTCTCCAGCGCTTCGCCGGAACCCGACATATCGTTGCGCGCCGGTCCGCCCGAGCAGGCGGCGACGCCAAGGAGCACCCCGGCCGCCGCCGCTCCGAGCGCGCGCCGGACGAACGAATGTCGTTGCGTCTGCATCACGGGCTTCTCGGGCGATAGCGCGCCGATCACAGAAGTAAGACTTAATACTATACGCTAGATGATTTCGATAGTATATTGAAAAATAGTGTGATTGTTCTGTGAGGACCAGGTTGCGCGAGAGTCCTGTCAAAGGTGCGTTAACCCGTAGCGAGGAGTGTGGTCGAACCTGGAACGGGGCTGTATTGTCACGTCCACCCCACGGCCGCCGACCCGCGGGGGACGCTGCCCGCGAACGAAGGTAGCGGTGTGAGAGCGGGCGGGGGCGCGAAGTGGAAGGCATCCTGACCTGGACCGCGTGCGGGCTCTTCGGGGCAAGCGTGGTCACCGATCTGCGCTGGCGCCGGGTACCCAACGCCATTCCGATTGCGCTGCTCGTGCTCTTTGCCGGCTATGCGCTCACCGGCGCCGCAGGACCGGCAAGAGCGGTCTGGCTGTGCCTGGGAAT
>JAJECB010000425.1 GCA_022822245.1 Gammaproteobacteria bacterium | reverse complement strand
CGTGCCGGCGAGCGGCCGGCAGGCGGCCCACAGCCGCCGCGCCCGCGCGATGCGCTCGGCGACCGATTCGTCGCCGGCGCCGGCCGCCGGCGCCGGGGCGGGAAGCGCGAGGAACGCGCGGGCCTCGTCGAGGGCGGGGCGAAGGCCGCCGGTGCCGAGCTGGGCGCGGAGGAGGTCGAGGAGGTCTCCGTGCTCGCCGGTCGCGGCATCGGTCCACTTCCCCGGGATGCCGGGGGGCCCAAGCCGCACGAAGAGCGAGCGGCCCTTGGCGCCGTGCACGTCGCCCGCGACCCAGTACCGGCCCTGGCGCCGGCCGGCGGGGAGGTAGCGCCGGCACACCGCCTCGGCGCGCTCCCCGAGCGCTCCGGCGAGGGTCGCGGCGTCGTTCGGTGGATGGGTCATGGAGGACTCTCCCTTCGGCGGGCTGGGATGCGCCCCCTGTCCCGGCCCGCCTCGCCTCCCGCCGGCGCGGGACCCGCCGGCACGACGAGAGGGCCGACCCCGGTGCGGGGCCGGCCCTCGGGGGAGGACGGCTTCAGTCGAGGAGGCCGCGCTCGACGGGCATCGCGGCGGTGGGACGGACGGCGCGCGGAGCTTCAAATGTCGCGGGGACGCTAGGCGCGATGCGGCTCCTACTGGTAGCGCGGGCGCTGCCTGGGGAAGTCCGCGCCCGGGCGCTTCTCGACGATGAGATCCGGCCAGCCGGTGCAGCGCACCGAGTCCGGCGGCTCGCGCCCCTCGCGGCGCCCGGCGAGGTAGGCGGCGAGCCCGTCGCGGGCCGCGAATGCCGCGTCGCGGGTGGGAAAGGTGCCGTGGGATTTCACGAACACGCCGGTGTCGTACCACCACCCGCCTTCCTCGCCGCCGCCGAACGCGCGGTCGGTGAGGTACTCGTTCAAGTGAAAGGGGCGCCGGGCTTCCGCGTCCTCCTCGAACGAGGCGTGGTAGAGGGCCATCAGCTCGCGCACGTCGCCGGCGCCGAGGGCGACGCCCTCGCCGGCCTCGCCCGCGCCGATGAGGCGTTCGAACACGTTGCTCATGTCTCGGTCTCCTTCGAAAGGATGGGGCGAGCGGGCTCGCTCGATGCCGGCCCGCTCACCCTCCTGCCAAGCGCGCCTCCCCCTCCCGTTCGCTACCGCGCGAGCGTGCGGAAGGTCGCCGAGACCCGCACCGCCCGCCCCCGGCCCGCGGCCCGGTCGATGCCGTGCATCCACGCGGTTCGGGCCGGTCCCGCGAGCACGAGCGCCGAGCGCCGGGGCAGCACCGCCACCTCGTCGCCCGGGAGCCCGTCGCGGGCGTAGGGGCGCACGCTCCGGCGCCGGAACCGCATCGGCCAGTCGGCGGCGAGCGAGAGCGAGGCCACCACCTGTCCGAACTGGGCGTGGTCGGCGTGCATCCCGATCCCCTGCCCCGGCCGGTACTCGTTGACGATGCACTGCTCGGCCACCTCGCCGTCGAACCAGGACGCCAGGCGCTCGGCCATCGCCGCCGCCCACCGGGGGAACGGCGCGGCGGGGGCCGGCGGTGCCGAGCCTCGGTAGTCGTATTGGTAGCCGTAGTGCTGCACCCGGCGGCCGATTTCGGTCATCCACCGCGCCTCGGCGATGCGCAGGAGGATCCGCCGCTCCTCCGCCTCGGTAATCAGCTCGGGGACGAGCACCGCCCCCTCGTCGAAGATGCTCCCGGACATGCTCCCTT
Source organism: Gammaproteobacteria bacterium (assembly GCA_022822245.1). The sequence continues at coordinate 1,331 of JAJECB010000425.1, read as the reverse complement.
CCTCCTCGTGTGCCTGCCCTGCTCGCCGCTTCCCCCTCCTCCGAGTCCGCGCGGCGCGCGGGGGACTCTCCCCGGCGGGCAAAAAAAAGGGCCGACACCAACCGGTGCCGGCCCGAAGGGAGGGAGGAATCGATCAGAACGGAATGTCGTCGTCGAAGTCGTCGGCGGGGGCGGTGCTTCCGCCGGACGGCATCGCCGGGGCGCTCTCGGGCGCGGAGGCCGGCTGCGCCGAGCCGTTCCCGTTCGCACCGTTCGGCTTGTCGAGGAACTGGACGCGGTGACCGGGTACGATGAGGATTTCGGTCGCGGAGCGCTCCTCGCCGTCGCCGTTGGTGAACTTGCGGGTCTGGAGCTTGCCCTCGACGAGGACGAGCCGGCCCTTCGTCCCGTGCTCCTCCAGCCGCTCGATGAGTCCCTCCTGGAAGGTGACGGCGCGGTGCCACTCGACCCGATCGACCCACTTGCCGGTCTGCTTGCTGAAGTAGCCCTCGTCGGTGGCGACGGAGAGGTTCGCGACCCTGCCGCCGCTCCTGAGCTCGTGGACCTCGACGTCGCGGCCGAGGCGGCCGATGAGCTCGACGTAGTTCTTGCCGAATGCCATGGTGGTTCTCCTGGTTGCTGACGATGGTTCGGTGGGAGCGAAGGGAGCCCTGCTCCGGACCCGTCCCCGCTCACCCCCCTCCAAGCTCCTCTCTCCCTCGGGACGAAGGCCCGGTCGGGCGTCGGCGCCTCGGGCCGGCACCTCGCCCACCGCTTCGGAAGGAAGCCCGACCCTGGCGAGGAGTCCTCGAAGGCGTCGGGCGGGATGCGCACGGACGCGACGCCTTGGCAAGCGGCCCTTCGCGCTCCCGCTACAGGAGGCCCCGCTCGGAGAACGAGACGCATTCGCTGTCGCCGATGACGAGGTGGTCGAGGACGCGGACCTCGACCATCGCGAGCGCGCTCACGAGCCGGTCGGTGAGGAGGCGGTCGGTCGTGCTCGGCTCGGCGACACCCGAGGGATGGTTGTGGCAGAGGATGACCGCGGCCGCGTTGTGGCGAAGCGCGCAGCGCACGACCTCGCGCGGATGCACCGAGACGCCGTCGACGGTGCCGCGGAAGAGCTCCTCGAAGGCGATGACGCGGTGGCGGTTGTCGAGGAAGAGGCAGGCGAAGACCTCGTAGGGGTGGGGGCGAAGGCGCGCGGTGAGGTACCGGCGTGTCACCTCGGGGCTCCTGAGCGGCCCGTCGCGGCGAAGGTGCGCCTCCATCCAGCGACGATGCAGGTCGAGGAGCGCATGCACCCGGGCCCGGTCCTCGCGGGCGAGGAGGAAGGTGCGAAGGGGCGCGTC
>JAJECB010000518.1 GCA_022822245.1 Gammaproteobacteria bacterium | reverse complement strand
GGCAGGAGGTGATCCTGAATTACGCGATGCGCGCATGACTTCGGGCACCCTCTCAGCGGGAGCTTGGCTGCCTTGGTGTGCGTGAGCGCGTTGTCCCGCAGCGTGCGCCGCACGACATCAACGAGCGCAGGGCCGAGCCGGCGGCGTTCGGACATGCGAAGCGGTGGCGCCGGACCTCGGGAAGGAGGGCGACGTCAGTCCGTTTCGCGTCCGCGACGCGACTCGGTCCGGATCAGGGCCGATGGAGCTCCGGCAGGGCACGACTGAAGGTCCGCCGCCCGCGCTTGAAGCCGATGAGCGGCAGCGCAATCGTCGCCACCGCCTCGGCGGGGGAACGCGCGTTCCACACCACGAGATCCGCCGGGCGGCCCACCGCGATGCCGTATTCCTCGCATCGGATGAGCCGCGCCGACCGCCGGGTCAACATCTCGAAGCACTCCCCAAGCTCCTCCTCGTTGCCGCGCTGCACGACGTTGGCGTAGAGGTTCGCGATGCGGATGAGCGAGCAGTCGCCGTAGGGCGTGAACGGGTTCAGCACGTTGTTGGTGGAGAGCGAGCAGTTCGCACCGTGCGCGACGAGCGCGTTCGCGTCCGCGACGCCACGCACCACCGCATGGTCCTGGTGCCGGCCGGTCACGAAGAGATCGGTCGCGGGCAGCACCGTCACCGCGACCCCGGCCGAGGCGAGACGCTCCCCGAGCGTCCGCAATCGGTCGGGGGGCAACAGCGAGTACTTCGTTCCGTGTCCCACCGCGACCCGCCCGCCGTATCCGTGGCGTTCGGTCAGCTCGCAAACGAGGTGGATGTCCATTTCGTCGGCACTGGGACCGACGTCGAGATGGATGTCCACGTCCCGGTCATAGGCGAGAGCGAGCTCGAAGATGCGCCGGATCTGACCGGCGGCGTCCGGGTCGTACCCGGGCGCGCCGCCCACGACGGAGGCACCCCGATCGAGCGCCGCGACGATGTTCCGGTCGGTCTCCGGCACGTTGGTCCAGCCCTCCTGCGCGAAGACGCAGAGCTCGAGATCGACGGCCCAGGCATAGTCGGCCGCGAGCTGTCGGAGCGCCTCGAAGGACCGGAGCCCGACGTTCGGGTCCACCTCCACGTGGGTTCGGACATGCGTCGTGCCGTTGAGAATGCACTGCTCCAGGGTCGCGGCGGCCCGGGCGTACACGTCCTCGACGGTAAACCCGGGCTTGACCGCGGACACCCGCTCCATGTGGTCGCGGGCGCGCCCCGCGGCGGGTGTGCAACGGTCCACGATGCGCGACTTGTCGAGGTGGATGTGGGTCTCGACGAGGCCGGGCGAGACCAGCTTCCCGCCGAGGTCGACGGAGTCGGCGGCGGCGGCGGAACGCAGGCTCGGCTCCACGGCGACAATCGAGCCGCCCGCGATTCCGATGTCCACGAGCGGCGCATCGGCGTCCGCGCCCGCGATGCGGGCCCCCCGAAGCACGGTGTCCAGCATCTGAGGAGGTTTCCTCGTGCAGCGCAAAGGTCGCGGTCAGGATACGGCACGCGAGCATGCCACGCGCAAGCGCAGTCCCGGGCAATTCCGGCGTGGTTCAGCGGAGCTCGAACTCGAACTCGCTCCCGGTTCGCATGCGACGGAGCGCCGGATGGCCAGAAGCGGGGTGATGTGGCTTGCACGTTGAGCCTCCCGGAAAAGGATTCGAGCATCCGGCGTGACGGTTCGTGCCCGGTGGAACGGTCCTTCCCTGTTCAGCCGTCGGGACCCGAGGACGACTTCGGGGAGAATCGGGGCATGGCTGTCAAGTACGACCGTATCGACGACACCTGCGGCCGCACCCGGCGTGCCGGTCCCCAAATTACCGACCGGTTGGTGTCGCTGCTCGAGAGCATTCCCGGCGCTTCCGTGCTGGATATCGGCTATTGGACGCCCCGGGTCGCGATGACCGGTCGGCCAGCCGGTCTCCATGGTCGCCGCAGACGGTTCAAGAGAACCTTCACGGTTGCGCGGGAGCCTTGAGGGCCTCGGCTTCGTGTTCGAGAACGGCTCTGACTTTCCATTCCTCGACTTCCGGGAACCAGTCCAGAAACTGCTCCACCGTGGCCCCGCTTCCAAGGTTCCCGAAGAGCGCCGAGACCGGCACCCGCGTTCCCGCGAACGTCCAGGCTCCGCTGAGCTTGCCGGGCCGGCGTTCAACCACGGGGCACGTATTCCAATCGGTCATGGTGTCATCTCCTCCCGCGTCGCCGGTACTGGTGTCCGCCGGTCGTGGTCAGGACGGATTGTCGTCTCTTCCTTCCGCGCCTCGGCCACACTCGAAACCAAGCATGGCGGAACGTGTCCTCGACTCTCCGATCAACCCGGGCGGGACTGCGGAGGAGAATTGAGGGCGACGCCGATGGACCAGCGCGAGATGCTCTCGTACCACGTCGGCGCCGACGGGACGTTCAAGGCCCCGCGAAGGCGGCACCAGTCTCCGGTCCGTATCCCACCAACGCCCGTATTGACGGAGGCCACCGCCTTCACATAGGGTCCTCCTCCTGTCCGATACGCCCGTAGGCGGGCATGTATCCCGGCGCCCCTCGTGGTCCGCCACGAGGGGCGTCTTTCCTTCTACGAGCTCCGACATGGAGGTCCGGCATGAAAGCCGCCGTGTTCGTTGACGGCGGTTATCTTCGGGCGCTCACCCGGCAGGCCGGGTACCGTTACGACCCCAACTACCGAGGCCCCCGCGTGGCCTCCTTCCACCGGTTGAAAATCTGCTCGCCGGGCACATCCGGATCTGACGTAGTGGAGCGATAGGCTCTTCCGGACCGCAAGTACTGCAAGTCCAGAGAGCGATGATGCTGGACGCGTCGTCGGAAAGCCCCAGGGTTTCACCCACGTCAAGTCAAGCCGTGGAGAAATCGAGTCTCCGATACAGCTCGAAGTCGTGAATGCACTCGACATCCAACGTCTTGCAGACGTCGGGAATCTTCCGGTTGCCCCGAGTCTTCCTCGGTCTTGAAGTCTCCTTGGTCACCACCACGCGGTCCCGTTCCGCCAGCGCGTAGGCAACCAGAAATGCATCGCTGCCGATCTTCTCGAGATCGACTTCGGTCAGGTCAGCTCCGTATCCTTCCGTCAAGACCGCATCCAACAGGTCCTGATCCGCTTCCTCGTCGAGGACCAGCGCCTCCCTGACTTCCAGTCCGCATATCCAGTCTCTCAGTGGTCCCTTCGAGCTTGCTATCTCGTTGAAAATCTCCAGCGGCATCTTGATCCGGTTGGCGCGCGCCTCCTGCTCCAGCCACTGCCAGAACTGCGGAACCCGATCAATCGGGTAGTAGTCCTCGTGAGCACGAATGAGGACATTGGCGTCGATCAGGAAGAGCACGCGAGCCGCTACCCTGCGCCTCGAAGCATGAGTCCCATCCGGGTCAGGAGCCTCGAAGCAGAGGTTCCACGGCGCCTGGTTTGACACCGAGGAGCTTGGCTGCCTTGGTGTGCGTAAGCGCGTTGTCTCGCAGCGTGCGCCGCACGACATCAACGAGCGCACGACCGAGCCGGCTGCGCCTGACGACGTAGGCGCTCGGTGCGCCGTCGCGCTCGCGGTTCCGTTCTCTCTCGCGCTTTCGCTGCTGCTGCCACCTCGCGGCGTATTCAGACATCAGACCCCGGTAGACCTCGGTCGCGATCCGGCCGGTACGTTTCAGGCGGTACGCCACCATCGGTTCACTCACGGACCATGCCCTGGCGAGAAGGCGGATGGCTTCCGCGGCAGCCTGCTTGTCCCCGACATCGAGTTCGGCTGGCTCGGCGTCAAGTCCCTCGGCGGGTAGCAGAAACTCGCCGGCGACGTCATTGCAGAACTGCTCGACCCGGTCTTCGGGTGTCCGCGGCCGATCCGGAGACGGCGCCCCGCTCACGCCGGATCTGTCGAGCCAGATGTGCACCAGCTCATGAATGAGGGTGAAGGATCGGGCGGATCGAGCATCTTGATCGTTGATCACCACGAAAGGCGCTACGCGATCCGAGATCGCGAAACCGCGGAACACCTCGACACCGAGAGCGGTGTGGTACGAGCCGAGGTCGCCGACGAGAAGTACGAACACGCCAGCGGACTCCGCGCACTCACGCAGGGCCACGAAGAGGGCGTCTGCATCGCCGCGCCTCTCCGTGCGCCTTCGATGATCGAATCCGAGCGTGGATGCAATGGACGCGGCCACGGTTCGCGCCCCGTCATCGATGGACGCGGAACCAACGAACGCAAGCTCGGGGGACTCTTCCACGTCCTCGAGCAGGCTCCTGATCATCTCCTGTCGCGCGCGGATGTCGCGGAGGAGCGCGTCCAGAAGCGAACTTTCGCGTCGTGAGACCGCGCCTGCGCTCTGGCGAAAGTCCTCTCCCCGATCGCCTCTCCTGGGCGGATGCTTCAGGTAGAAGGACAGCAGCGGACACCGGTACACGCGGGCAAGTTCCAGGAGCTGAGCACGGGTTGGCGCGCTCTCTCCGTTCTCTAGTGCCATCAGTCGCTGGGCGGCGCTTGCCTTCTCGGTCGGCTTGATGAAGCCGAGGCGGTCCGCCGCCTCTTCAACCTCGAGGCCGGCTCCTTCGCGCGCCCACACCAGCATGGCCGGGTTGATGTTGTTCGCACGACTCACCGTTCGTCCCTTCCTCTCAGTCCGCCGGCTTGCGGAGGCGTCGAAACGTGAGGCGGCTGACGCCGATCGTCGGTGTGGCCCACGCCTGCGCGAACTCCGGACTTCGCCTCGAGCACGATGTCTCCACGGCCGGCGGGTGGGACCGTAACTCGTGAGGGCGGTTCCCGGCCATGAGGATTCTGTCGACTCTTCCTCCGAGACTGAGCATCTCGAAGCGCCATGGTACCCACCCCGCCATCCGTCTGGATCGTACATGGGCCTGCACCACCCTTCCCGTCGCACGGCCAATTCGAATGCCCGTCGGGACGATGGCATGCGTGGCCCTCTATCCGGACCGTTTCTCGTCGCGGGAACGCGTGTCCTCGTGCTCGCGGAGCCCCGAGATCCCGAAGATCGGTATCCTGCTCTTCCCGTCATTCGGGTCGAGGAGGTCGAAGTCGACCCCACGCAGCACGGGCGGGCGGAAATCGTCTACGAATCCACGGAGCTCCCGCTTCGGACCGGGATTCGCTATCGAATCTTGGACGCGACGACGCTGAGTCTGCCTTCCCGCCGAGAACGCGCCCTCCTGATGACGATTTGGACATCTCGACCCAAGGCCGTCAGAAGTCGCAGCAGTCGTTCAATCGAGTAGTCGCGAAAGTTACCCCGGAGCAGGCGCGAGACGTCCGGCTGAGACAGCCCGAGCAGATTCGCCGCATCTATCTGCCTGAGCCCGCGCTCGCGAATGATCTCGTCGATGCGGGCGACGAGCTCCGCCTTCAGCAGGTGAGTGTCGGGCTCGGCGCGCCCGAGATCTCCGAACACGTTTCCGCTGCCACGTTCGACCTTCATTTCCTTGTCATCCAGAACGTCAAGACGGCCGGCTCGACGCTGCGCCGGTCCGATCGGGAACGACTCTCGCTTCAATGCCCCTTCGGGCGATGCCCGCCGTGTCCCGCGTGCGCGGCACCGCCTCGATGGGCATGGTAGCCGCGCAGGGCGGCGTATCGCGCAATCTGCGCCTCGGTGAGGAGGTCCGGAGTGCCGAGATGCGCCTTGAGGTGAATGAAGCGAAGGCGCGCTCGACTCCGCTCGATGTCGGCCAGCATCCTCTCGAGGCTCGCTTCGGTGACCGAATGGCTGCGAAACGCGTCCTCGAGGGCTCGCTCCGCTTCGATGAAGCGCTCACCCTCGGCGATGGCCGCCTCGCGCATGCGTTCGTGGCTCACGGTGATGGCCTCCACCTGCCAAGGCGTGAGCGCGAGCGCGTCCTTGAGCTCCAGAAGGTGGGCGGGACCGGGCATGCCGTTGAGCTCCGCCGCCTTGGCGAGACCCCAGCCGCCGCCTCGCCTGAGCTCTGCGATGTCATCCGACGA
>JAJECB010000073.1 GCA_022822245.1 Gammaproteobacteria bacterium | reverse complement strand
AGAAGAGGGTCCGGGTCGTGGAATCGAAGAGATCGAGGAGATCGTCCTCGGCGAAGGACTGGTTGCCGACGATGTTGATATGGCGGATCCGCGCCACCTCGCCCTCGTCGACCTCGAAGTGAATGCCCACCCGATGGCGCTCGAGCGGCGTCACCGTCGTCTCGATCTCGGCGGAGTAGCGCCCCTGCGAGAAGTAGGTCTCGCGGATCTCCTGCTCCGTCCGGTCCAGGATCGCGGGATCGAAAATGCGGCCGACCGAGAGCCCCACCCGGCGGAGCGATTCGAGCAGATCCTCGGTCTCGAGCTTTTCGTTGCCGGAAAAGTCGATGTTCGCGATGGAGGGCCGCTCCTCCACGATCACGACCACCGCGCCGCCGTCGCGCTCGATCCGCACGTCGTCGAAGAAGCCGGTCGCGAACAGCCTCTTGATCGCCTCCGCGGTGTCCCCGGGGGTGGCCTCGTCGCCCACCGCGATTGGCAACTCGTTGAAAACCGTACCGGTGGAGACACGCCGGAGTCCCTCCACCCGGATGTCCTCGACGACGAACGACTGGCCGAACGCGACGGCCGGCAGGGCCGCCAAGAGGCATGCCGCGGCGAATCGCCCGAGCATGCCGGCACTCATCAACTGAACAGCCTCATGACGTCATTGTAGAGAGCAAGGCTCATCAGGCCAACGAGCAGAGCGAGCCCCGCCTGGTGGCCGAGCATCATCGTGCGCTCGGACAGGGGCCCGCCCTTCACCGCCTCCGCGAGGTGAATGAGCAGGTGTCCCCCGTCGAGGACCGGGATTGGCAGAAGGTTGAGGATCCCCAGGCTGACGCTCACGAGGGCGAGGAACTCGAGAAACCGGGTGAAACCGCCGCTCGCCGAGTCGCGGGCGTAGCGGGCGATCGTGATGGGACCGCTCAGGTGCTCGGACGAGAGCTCGAGGCGGACCATCTTCCAGAGCAGGCCCACCGTGAGCGACGTGATCTCCCAGGTCCTCGCCACCGCGCCAGCCGCCGCCTCGAGGGGCATGCGCCGTTCGGTGACGTACCAGTCATCCTCGTTCGGCATCGCATCGCGGTGCAGGGCGGCTCCGATGCGTCCAATCGCCTCCCCGCCGCTCTCCACCGCGGCCGGCCGGAGGGTCAGGGTCACGATCTCCCCGCCCCGCCGGACCTCGACCGGGAACTCCACCCCCGGCCGCGCCCGCACGAATCGGACCCAGTCCATCCAGGTCCCGATCGGCTCGCCGAGCGCCCGTACCACCTCGTCTCCCGGCCGCATCCCGGCCAGGGCGGCGGGCTCCCCGGCGTTCACCTCTCCGATGACGGGCCGGCTCACGGGCATCCCGGGCTCGATGCCGACCGTGCCGAAGAAGTTCCCGCTCGCAATCTCGTCCAGGTGCACCCGGGCGAGGTCGAGGTGGCCGGACCCGGCGCCGCCGCCCGGCCGGGACCAACGCAACTCGACCCGCTCGCGGTCGATGGCTTCGCCCAGGGTCGCCGTGACCACCGCCGTCCACGTGTCCGCCTCACGGCCTTCGACCGCGACCACCGCGTCGCCGCGGGCAAGGCCCGCGCGCTCCGCGAGCGAGCCCGGCTCCACCTCGCCGACCACCGCCCGGAGCCCCGCGAAGCCGACCATGAACACGAGCCACCAGGCAAAGGCGGCGAACAGGAAGTTGAAGGCGGGGCCGGCGAGAACGATGGCGCTCCGCTCCCACAGGGGCTTGCGGTTGAACGCCTGCCCCCGCTCGGTCTCGGGGATCTCCCCATCGCGCTCGTCCAGCATCCGGACGTAGCCGCCGAGGGGAAGGATGCCGATGACGTACTCCGTGCCGCCGGCCCCCTGGCGGGTCCAGATGGGCCGCCCGAAACCGACGGAGAAGCGCAGCACCCGGACGCCCAGGCGCCGCGCCACCCAGAAGTGGCCGAACTCGTGCACCGTCACGAGGATGCCGACCGCGAGCACGAACGCGGCGACCGCGCCGACGAAGTCCATCGAGAGTTCCACTGTCCGGTACCGCTCCGGTCCCTGCCGCGTTCAGCCGACGAGGGCGGCGGCGATCTCGCGCGCGGCCGCGTCCTCGTCGAGGATCGTGTCGAGGCTGTCCGCCTCGCGTTGCACGCTGCGGCTGAGGGTCTCCTCCACCACGCGGGGAATGGCGCTGAACTTCGCCCGGCGGTCCAGGAACGCGGCCACCACCACCTCGTTGGCCGCGTTGAGCACGGTGGGCAGGGTTCCCCCGGCGCGGGCGGCCTCGTAGCCGAGGCGAAGGCAGGGCGCCCAGCCGAAGTCCGGCGGCTCGAAGTCGAGCCGCAGCGGAACGGAGAAGTCGAGCCCCGGCACCCCGGAGTCGATGCGTTCGGGCCAGGCGAGGGCGTGCGCGATGGGGGTGCGCATGTCCGGCGTCCCGAGCTGGGCGAGGATCGACCCGTCCTCGTATTCCACCATCGAATGCACCGTGCTCTGGGGATGGACGACGACCTCGATCCGGTCCGGGACCGTCTCGAACAGCCAGCAGGCCTCGATGACCTCGAGCGCCTTGTTCATCATGGTAGCGGAGTCCACCGAGATCTTCGGCCCCATCTCCCAGTTCGGGTGGGCGCAGGCCGCCTCCGGGGTCACCGACTCGAGGTCGCGGGGCGACCGATCCCGGAACGGCCCGCCGGAGGCGGTCAGCAGGATCCGCCGCACCCCGGCCCGCGGCGGGCAGGCCGGAAGGCACTGGAAGACCGCGTTGTGCTCGCTGTCGATGGGGATGAGCTCGGCCCCGCCCTCGCGGATCGCTTCCATGAAGAGACGCCCGGACATGACCAGCGATTCCTTGTTGGCGAGCAGCACCCGCTTTCCGGCGCGGGCGGCGGCGAGGGTCGGAAGGAGGCCCGCCGCGCCCACGATCCCGGCCAGCACGTGGCGTACCTGCGGCAGGGCGACCACCTCCTCAAGGGCCGAAGCGCCGGAGAGCACGGCGGTCGCGGTGCCCGCGAGCCGGGCGCGCAGATCGGCGGCGGCCGTTTCGTCCGCCAGCACCGCGAACTCGGGACGGTGCTCGCGGCACTGCGCCTCCATGGTCTCGACGCTGCTCCGGGCCGCGAGGGCGACGACCCGGTAGCGGCCGGAATGGCGGGAGACCACCGACAGGGTGTTCGCCCCGATGGTCCCCGTGGAACCGAGAATCGCCAGCCCTTCGCCACTCATTCCGTCGCTGCTCCGGCACGGATGCGCCAATCAGAAACCGGACTCGCGCAAATGTCCAGCGTTTCCGCTCCGGGGACGGCCCTCGGCGAGGCGTTACGAGGCCATCATCACCGCGTACACGGGGGCGGCCGCGGTGAGGCCGTCGATCCGGTCCAGGACCCCGCCGTGACCGGGCAGCAGGCGGCCGCTGTCCTTCACTCCGGCCCGCCGCTTGGCCACGCTCTCATAGAGGTCGCCCACGACGGAGGCCCCCGACGCGAGCACGGCGGCGGGAACGAGGTCCGACCACGCGAGGCCGAGCCACCATGCCGCCGCCGCGCCGGTCGCGGTGCCGGCCACGACTCCGCCCGCCACTCCTTCCCAGGTCTTGCCGGGGCTCACGTGCGGCGCGAGGCGGGTCCTTCCGAACCGCCGCCCGGTGAACCACGCGCCGGTATCGGTGGCCCACACCACCGCGAGAAGGGTCATCGCGAGGGCCGGTCCATCCGGGCCGGCGTGCACCTCGGCAAGTGCGGCTCCGGCCGGGACGAGGACGAGCCAGCCCGCGATCGCGAGCGCGGGACGCCCGGGAGCGCGCGACGGGACCGGGCCGCGGAAACGCACGATCGCAGCGAGCGCCGCGAGCCACCATGCCACCCCCACCCACGCGAACGCGCCGCCGGGGACGGGGCCCGAGACGAGCACGACGGCAAGGGAGGCGACGGCCACCGCCGCATGGACCGGGGCCGGCGAGAGACCGGCGAGCCGGCTCCATTCCCACGCCCCGGCCGCGACGACGAGGAGGAGCGCGGCCTGGAACGCGGCGGGGGGAAGAAAGAGAACGATGACGACGACGATCGGAACGAGCCCGATGGCGGTAAGCCACCGCCGCGCCGTCTCGCTCACCTCGCACCAACCGCGTCCTCCGGCACGAGGACTTTCCGGGAGCGCGGGCTACCCGCCCATGGCACGCCGATGGGATGCGATGCTCCTCGCGGACGGAGTGTCCGCGCTCCCGGGCCGGCCGTCCCGGGAAGGCGCTCCCGGGCGGACGCCCCATGAGATCGCTCCGCCCGCGCGTGACGAAGGGGAGTCCGAGGGCGCCGCTCACCTGGCACCAGCCACGTCCGCCGATGCCACGGCCACCTGTTCGCTGGTGCGCCCGAAGCGCCGCTCCCGTTCCCCGAACTCCCGGATGGCGTCGGCAAGGGCGGCCCGATCGAACTCGGGCCAGAGGGTCTCCACGAAGTAGAGCTCGGTATAGGCGAGGTTC
>JAJECB010000113.1 GCA_022822245.1 Gammaproteobacteria bacterium | reverse complement strand
AGAAGATCTCCGGCGTCTCCTCGGCCACCGCGCAGTCCGCCCGCTGGGCGTCGCTCATCACGAACTCGACCTCGTGGGCGGCGACGATGTCCTCGGTCGAGCCCACCTTGGCTCCGAGGCGGCGGGCGACGGGGCAGAAGTGACCGCCCGCCCCCACGACGACCGGCGCTTCCGCGACGTCGTCGATCCGCCAGAGCCCGTCCGTGCGCTCGATCCGTTTGACGGAGTGGCCGGTGAGCTGCTTCGCACCGCTCCGGTCGAGAAGGTAGTGGTCGAACTCGACGCGGCGGATCCCGTAGCTCGCGACCTCGTCGTAGCGGGTCTCGACCATCCGCCCCGCCATGCTGCCGGTCCGGAACGACCGGATCGGCTGGCATACCCGGCCCCGCCGGTACTCGTCGAGGTCGAACTGGAGGGTCTCGACGGCGGCGGGGGTGACCCAGCCCGCGCACACCTTGTCGCGGGGGAAGTTGCGCTTGTCGATGACCGCGACGTCGAGGCCCGCGCGCCGGAGCTGCCAGGCGCAGGTGGAGCCGGCCGGTCCGCCCCCGACGACGATGGCGTCGAATCGCTCCAATCTCGTGTTCCCCCTCGTCGATGCGGATCGCGTTCCGGCCGGTGCGGCGCGCCGAATCCGGTCGGCCGCTAGCCCGGAAAATTCACCGATGTTCGTCGCGAGGGCGCCAAGATGCTTGTGGTAGTGGGCCGCACGGACCGAAAGAGCGCATTCGCGCTGCTGAAGGCGTAGCTGACACTACGTCGAAGCGGCTTGAGGGAGTACGGCCCGCGATAGCGAGAGAATTGGCGTCCGCAGCAGGACATCGGTGAATTCTCCGGGCTAGTTTCTTGGATACATGTGCTCGCGGGTCATCGGCACCGCGTTCGACGTGCCGGGAGCGAACACCACCTGGAAGAGCTGAAGACTGCCGGTGGTGAATGCCGCCACCGACCCCGCGAGGTAGAGACGCCACGCGCGCACGAAGTCGGAGTCGTACATCGCCTCCACCCGGTCCACCGCCGCGTCGAAACGATCGAGCCACGCCCGGCAGGTACGGGCGTAGTGCAGGCGCAGGTTCTCGACATCGAGAACGGAGAACTCCTGGGGCTCGAAGATCGTGCTCATCTCCGCGAGGCTCGGCGGATAGCTCCCGGGGAAGATGCGTCGCTCGATCCAGGGGTTGTTCGGCGCCGGGGCGTTGCGCCCGATGGAGTGGATGAGGCCCCGCCCGTTGGGCTTGAGCGAGCGCGCCGCCACCTCCCCGAGGGTGCGGTAGTTGTCGACCCCCACGTGCTCGAGCATGCCGACCGAGACGAACGCATCGTACTCGCCCTCGACGGTGCGGTAGTCGGCCTCCACGAACTCGACCTGGCCCTCGAGCCCGAGCGTGGCCGCCCGTTCGCGCGCGTAGAGGATCTGCTCGTGCGAGATGTTGAACGCCCGCACGTGCACCCCGTACTCGCGTGCCATGTGGATCGCGAGCGAGCCCCAGCCGCAACCCGCCTCGACCACCCGCTGCCCGGGCCGGAGCTCGAGCTTCCGGCACACGTGGTCCATCTTGGCCCGTTGCGCCTCCTCGAGAGTGGCGCTCTCGTGGGGGTAGTAGGCGCACGTGTAGACCATCTCCTCGTCGAGCCACAGCCGGTAGAAGTCGTTGCCGAGGTCGTAGTGGTGGTGGATGTTGGACTGGGAGCCCGCGCGGGTGTTCCGGCGGGGCCGGTTGAGCCACGTCTTGAAACGGCGCTTCCAGGAGTCGCTCGGGACCGCGTCGTCGGTCGAGCGGTAGATGGTCTCGAGGAAGGTGACGAGGTCGCCGTGGATCCGGATCCGGTCCGCGCTCACCGCATCCCCGAACGCGACGTCGGTATTGACGAGGAGACCGAAAAGGGTTCGCCGGTCCCGGAGCTCGACCCGGGCTACCGGCTCCGGCTCCGCGCCGGAAGCGTGGGCGGGCTCGAACCGGGTGCCGTCCCAGAGCTCGATGACGAGCGGTGGGTCACCCGACTCGGTGAGAATCTTGCGCGTGAGCCAGCGATCGACCGCGGTGCTGCCACCTCCAGTGCGGGCCCTTCGTTCCTCGATCCCGAGAAGCGTCGATCCGCCGGCCCCGGCCGACTGGTGTTTCGGCATGGAAGCCCCTCCGCATGGACCGGGAAATTATAGCCCCGGTCGCGGCGGCACGGTCGGATGCCGGGGGCAGGGCCATCTCACGGCGCCGGGTGAGGACGGGCGTCATTGCTCCGCCAATCCGACGACCCCCTGTCCTGCCTGAAGTCCGGCCGGCGTGAAGCGTCCCTGATGCCGGGGCGGGAGAGGGGAGGGTCCGGCGGAGCGGCTATACTTCCCGGCGGCGACGTCCGGGCGTGATCCGGCCCGGGAACGGCTCCCGCGGTCTCTTCCGCGGCCCGCTCGTCCGCGCTCCCGCCTGATGTCCGATCACGCTCACCACGCAGCCCGCGCGTCGTACCCACCGATGCCGTCCACCTTCGAGCGCCTTCGCTATCTCCTCCGGCTCGTCGGCGAGCACGCCGGGTCGTTCGGCGCCGGCGCGGGGTTCCTCGCCCTCACCCTCTGGATGAGCCTCGCCATCCCCCGCTACCTCCAGGAGGCGATCGATCTCCTGGCCTCCGGCGGATCGGGGAGCGCGGTCCTCGCCAACGTCTGGCTCATCCTGGGATTCGCGGTGGCGATGGTGCTCACCCGGACCGTCTCGCGGATGCTCTTCCTCGTCCCCGGCCGGCGCGTCGAGTTCGACCTCAAGAACCGTCTCCTCGCCCACCTCCTCGGCCAGGACCGCGAGTACTTCCTCGCCAACCCCACCGGCGAGCTCATCTCGCGCATCAACAACGACATCAACGGAGTGCGGATGCTGCTGGGGATGGGGACGATGATGCTCATCCAGACCGCCGGCACCCTCACCCTCGCCCCCTGGTACATGTACCGGATCTCGCCGGGCTTGACCCTCTACTGCGCGCTCCCCATCGCGGTCGGATTCCTCGTGCTCCAGGTCGCGGTGCAGCGGATGCGCCGGAACCAGATTCGGCACATGAAGGCCCTCCAGGAGCTCTCCGACTTCACGGTGGAGTCCTACGGCGGGCTCGACCCCCTCAAGTCGTTCCGCGGCCTCGGCTGGGCGGAGCGGCGCTTCGCGGCCCTGAGCGGGGAGGTGCGCGACGCGGGGCTCGGGATGGCGGCGGTGCGGGCCTGGTTCTTCCCGCTCCTCACCCACCTCGTGAACGGGCTCAAGGTCCTCGTCGTGCTGGTGGGAGGCTTCGCGGTCGTCGCCGGAGAGATCACGATCGGCGGCTTCACCGCGTTCATGGTGTACCTCTCGATGCTGGTCGGGCCGCTCATGGGGGCAACCTTCCTCACGTTCCTCCTCCAGCGGGGCATGACGTGCCTCGGGAGCCTGCTCGAGGTGTTCGCGGCGGAGCCGTCCCGTCCCGCTCCGCGTCCCGGAGCAGCCCTGCCGGTCCGCCTCGGGGAGGGGCTCAAGGTCGACGGCCTTCGCTTCGCCTATCCGGACGAGCCGGAGCGCCCGGTGCTCGACGGGGTGAGCCTGAAGGTCGCCCCCGGGGAGGTGGTGGGGGTCTTCGGACCGGTCGGGAGCGGCAAGACCACCCTCGTCAACCTCCTGAATCGGTACCTCGTGCCGCCCGCCGGGGCGGTGCGGCTGGACGGGGTGGACGTCCGCGATGCCGACCCCGGCGAGCTTCGCCGACACGTCGTGACGGTCACCCAGGAGCCGTTCCTGTTCTCCGACACCCTGCGGGCCAACGTCGCGTTCGGGGTGGACGAGGGGACGGACGCAGACGCACGCCCGGCGGAGACGCGGGAAGAGGGCGCGGGGGAATCGCGCGGGGAGGGGGTCGCCGGTCCCGCGGGCGGAGGGACAGGAGACGGTGGCAGGGCGGGCGGCCCGCACCCGGCCGGTGAGTTGGCCGCTTCCGGGGACGGGTCCGGGTCCCGACCGGGGCCCCTCGATGCGTTCGTGGAGCGGGCGGTCGCCGACGCCGCCCTCGGCCCCGACCTCGCGCGCATGCCGGCCGGGCTCCGGACCGTCGTCGGGGAGCGCGGGATCACCCTCTCCGGAGGTCAGAAGCAGCGGGTGGCGCTCGCCCGCGCCATGCTCAAGCCCTGCGACCTGCTGCTCCTCGACGACGTCCTGTCCGCGGTGGACCACGACACCGAGCGCGCGCTCGTCGACCGTATCCACGCTCTCGCGACGGCGCGCTCCATCCTCGTCGTCTCGCATCGCATCAGCGTGCTCGAACGGGCCGATCGGGTGATCGTGCTCGACCGCGGGCGGGTGGTCGACGAGGGACACCACCGCGACCTCGCCGCCCGCGAAGGCCCCTACCGCGAGGCGTGGCGGCGGCAGACGGACGAGGAGGCGATGCGGTGATGCGCCCGCTCACCCTCCTTGCGCGTCTTCCGTCCCGGTGGCGGCGCTTCGCCCGCGACGGAAACGCGGCGGCGGTCATCGCCGCGATGCGCCCCCACCTCTTCCGGTACCGCTGGCGCTTCGCGGCGGTGCTCGCCCTGCTCCCGGTGTCGGCGGGGATGGCGGCCCTGGTGCCGTACCTGACCAAGGTCGCGGTGGACGACTACCTGCTGCCCGCCGTCGCCGCGGGAGAGCTCGGCGCCCTTCGCGAGCCCCTGCTCGCCCTCGTCGGACTCGCCGCGGGGGTGGTGGTGGCCGGGTACCTCGCGGACGCCCTCTACGTGCGCATCCTGCAGCGCACCGGTCACGAGCTGCTGAGCGCGCTCCGCGAAACGGTCTACCGGCGCACCCTCCGCCTCCCCCGGAGCTACTTCGACCGCAACCCGATCGGCTCGGTCCTCACCCGGGTGACGAGCGACGTGGAGGCCCTCGGCGAGAGCCTCGCCGGGCACGCCCTCTCCCTCATCGCGGATCTCCTGAAGACGGCCGCGTTCCTCGCGATGATGTTCTGGCTGAGCTGGAAGGCGACCCTCGTCCTCCTCGCGATGCTGCCGGTGCTGCTCGTCGTGATGGACTTCTTTCAGCGCCGGGTGCGGTCCTCCTTCCTCTGGGCGCGGCGGGCCCTCTCGGAGGCGACCGGCTACCTCCAGGAGTGCCTCGCCGGGGTCAAGACAGTGCAGCTCTACGCGGCGGAGGCGAAGGTGCTCGCCGCCTTCGAGCGGCGCAACCGCCGCTTCTACTCGGCGCAGAACACCTCCAACCTCTACGACGCGATGCTCTATTCGCTCGTCGAAGGGCTGACGAGCCTCGGCCTGGCGGTGGTCCTCTGGTACTCGGCGGGCGCCCTGCTCGCGGGGACCATGACCATCGGCGTGCTCGTCGCCTTCATGGAGTACATCCAGCGCCTCTTCGTTCCGGTGCGCGAGCTTGCCCAGCAGCTCGCGATTCTGCAGCGGGCCCTCGGGGCGCTCGACCATATCGGGGGTCTCCTCGCCGAACCCCCCGATCCGGCGGAGCCGGCGGAGTTGGCGGGGTTGGCGGAGACGAGGTGCGGGGAGCCGGAAGCGGTCGCGGCGCCGCGCTTCGAGCGGCTCGACCTCGAGGGTGTCCGGTTTCGGTACGCCCCGCATCAGCCGGAGGTGCTGCGGGGGATCGACCTCGAGGTCCGGAGAGGCGAGACGGTCGCCATCGTGGGGGCGACCGGCTCCGGCAAGTCGTCGATCGTCCGCCTGATCGCCCGTTCCTACGGAGGCTACGAGGGCTCCATCCGGCTGAACGGGGAAGAGATCACCTCGTTCGACGCGGACCGGATCGGGCGCATGGTGTCCGTCGTGCACCAGAACGTGTTCCTGTTCCACGGCTCCGTCGAGTTCAACATCACCCTGGGCCGGCTGGAGCCGGCCGCGGCGGAGCGGGCGGCGCGCCAGGTGCAGGCGGACGCGTTCATCCGGGCGCTGCCGGGCGGCTACCGCTTCGAGGTGGCGCACGGCGGGGCGAACCTCTCCGCCGGCCAGGCCCAGCTCATCTCGTTTGCCCGCGCCGTCGCGGCCGACGCCGAGCTCGTGGTGCTGGACGAGGCGACGAGCTCGGTCGACTCGATGACCGAGGAGCTGATCGAGCGTGCCCTCGCCCGCCTCTACGAGACGCGCACGGTCATCGCGATCGCGCACCGCCTCAGCACCATCCGCGGGGCGGACCGGATCGTGGTGCTGGAGGCGGGCGAGGTGGTGGAGACGGGCACCCACGACGAGCTCGTCCGCCGTGTCGGCGCCTACGCCCGCCTCGTGGGCGAGGACTCGCACGGAGCATCCGAAGACCCATGATTCGGGGTACTGGCCCGCCGGGCCTTTGGAAAGGCCCCTTCTTCCGCGGATCGTGCAAGCCGCTCCGGGAGGAACTTGCCTCGGGCCGGCTATGCTGACGAATACCCTGACGTCATGCGACCCGCGCGAGACTGTTTCCTGCGTGTAGGCCCCGCGCGGCCCCGCGAGCACTCCTACTGGGTCTCGGCTTTGGCTCCGAGCTGCGTCAGGGCGCGCCCGCGGAGCTCCGCCTTGCGGACCTTGCCGCTCGAGGTCATCGGGAGCGCGGGGACGAAGAGGACGTGGCGCGGGAGCTTGAAGCTCGCCACCCGGCCCCGGCCGAACTCGAGGATCTCCTCGGCGAGCGCCTCGCGCCGCGCATCCCCCTCACCGGCCGCGCCGCCGCGGTCCCCCGCGCCGGGAGCGGCTGCGCCGCTGTCGCTCGGAACGACGAACGCGACGCCCACCTCCGTCAGCCGCTCGTCGGGAAAGGCGACCACCGCCACTTCCCGCACCCCGGGGTGCCCGAGGAGGAGCTGCTCGACCTCGACCGGATCGACGTTCTCCCCCCCGACCTTGAGCATGTCCTTGCAGCGGCCGAGGAAACGGAGGTATCCGTCCTCGCGGAGGTAGCCGAGGTCGCCGCTCCGGAGCCACCCGTCGGCATCGATCGCGGCCGCCGTCTCCTCGGGCTTCCGGTAGTAGCCCTGCATGAGGTTGTAGCTCCGGACGAGAATCTCCCCCGGGGTTCCCGCCAGCAGCTCCGCCCCGGTCTCCGGGTCGGCAATCCGGATCTCGAACCCGTCGCAGGGATGCCCGGAGGTCTCGCAGCGCTGCTCCTCGGTCGAATCGAGGAACGAGGTGCAGATGTTCGCTCCACCCTCCGTCGAGCCGTAGGCGGTGAGGGTCCGCATGGTCGGGAACACCTCGCGGGCGCGGCGGACGACCGGGACCGAGCTCGCCATCCCGCTCGGGAAGAAGCCGATCCGCAAGCTCGACGTGTCGCGCGGGCGGCGCTCCTGGGCGTCCATCAGCGCCTTGAGGTGGCTGTCGAAGCCCTGCATCTGGGTCGCCCGCTCGGCCTCGACGAGGTCGATGCACTCGTCGGGGTCGAAGGTCCCGGTGAGGACCTGCCGGTTCCCCGCCATCACCGAGAGGAGCGGCCCGTCCACGTATCCGAAGATGTGGAAGAGGGGGAGGTAGTTGAGCACCACGTCCGACTCGCTGATCGCGAGCCGCTCCATCCGGTCGCACTGGTTGCGGAGGAGGTGGTGGCTTCGCATCACCCCCTTGGGGAAGCCGGTGGTCCCTGAGGTGAACATGATGAAGAGGGTGTTGTCCACCGACACCCGGCCCGCCCGCTCGGCGAGCGCCGCGTCGCTCACCGCCCGCCCCGCCTCGACGAGGGCGGGGAGGGGGGTGGTCCCCCGGTGCTCCCCGTCCGACACGGTGACGATCCGCTCGAGGAGCGGGAAGCGCTCGCTTCGAAGCGGCCCGGCGGGAGGCGCGGCGAGGCTCTCCGGCACGAGCTCGCGCACCATCTCGAGGTAGTCGACGGGGCCCGAGACGTCGTGGGTGATGAGGGTCGAGCAGTCGCCCTGGCGCACGAGGTACTCGATGTCGCCGGTGCGAAAGCGCGTGTTCGCGGGAACGAGGACCGCGCCGATCCGCGCGACCGCGAAGAGGAGGTGGATCCACTCGGGGCAGTTGTTGAGCCACAGGCAGACCTTGTCGCCCGGCGCGACCCCGAGCGCGATGAGCCCCTTCGCCGTCTCGTCCACCCGGCGCGCGACCTCCGTGAAGGACTGGCGCACCGCCCCGAAGACGAGCGACTCCCGGTTCCCCCAGCGTTCGGCGGCCCGCGCGGGCAGCTCCCCGACCGGGGTGCGGCCGTTCCAGCGTGCGCGGTGCCGCTCGGGCAGCGTGTACGTCGGGCTCGGGCGGATCCCCTCGGCTCGGTCGTCCATCTCTCCTCCGTGTTGACGCCTCATTCCGGAAATCGGGGTCAGGGTCGAATTTCGCGGTCCTCACCCGGTTCCGCTACCCGGTTCCGAAATTCGCCCTTGACCCCGATTCCTGCCGAGTCCCTGACTCCGATCTCCAGGGCCGGCGGCCGGATTCGCCGCGCGGTCATTTTGCTATAGTCCCCGGCCGCACGGACACGGACGAAGCGCGCGTGACGAAGCCCATCATCTCCTCCGACAGCCACGTCGTTGAGCCGCCCGACTGCTACGTCGGCCGCATCGACCCGAAGTTCCGCGACCGCGCGCCGGTCATGTTCCACGACGAGAAGCGGGGCGACGTGTTCCGCATCGAGGGGAGCGAGCAGCGCATCCCTCTCGCCCTCGTCTCTGCGGCGGGCAAGCCCCCCGAGGAGCTCTCCCCGCGGGGCGCGAAGTTCGAGAAGCTCCACCGCGGCGGCTGGGAGCCCCACGCCCGGATCGAGGCCCAGGACCGGGACGGGATCGCGGCGGAGGTGCTGTATCCGTCGGTCGGCATGGAGCTCTGCAACATCCCCGACCTCGAGCTCAAGCAGGCGTGCATGGAGGCGTACAACCGGTGGCTGGTCGAGTTCTGCGAGCCCTACCCCGACCGCCTCATCGGGCTCGGGCAGGCCGCGGTGCGGACCCCCGAGGGCGGCATCCGCGAGCTCGAGGCGATCCGCGACCAGGGGTTCAAGGGCGTGATGCTCCCGGGGCTCCCCGGCGTCGCGGACTACGACGACCCGATGTACGGCGAGTTCTTCGACGCCGTCGTCGACCTCGGCCTCGTCGCGAGCTTCCACATCCTCACCTCCAGCGAGGGGCTCCGGCAGGGGTTCCGCGGCTCGAAGATCAACGGCTTCATGTCGATCGTGCGCGGGAACCAGGACCTCATGAGCATGTTCGTCTTCGACGGCATCTTCATGCGCCACCCCGAGCTTCGCATCGTGTCGGTCGAGGCCGACGGCGGGTGGGTTCCCCACTTCATGTACCGCATGGACCACGCCTACAAGCGGCACCGCCACTGGCTCCGGGGGCGGGAGCTCGAGCGGATGCCGAGCGAGTACTTCCGCGAGCACGTCTACTTCACGTTCCAGGACGACCATACCGCGTTCCGGCTCAAGGACCACATGAACATCGAGCGCATGATGTGGGCGAACGACTACCCGCACAGCGACTCGACGTGGCCGTGGTCGCAGGAAGTGCTCCGTGAGCAGGCGGCGGATCTGACCGAAGCGGAGAAGGACCTCGTGCTGCACGACAACGTCGCCCGCCTCTACGGCCTCGACACGAGCCGCCTCCCCGCCGCCGCCTGAGCTCCCTCCGTCGGTTCGGCCTCGCCGGGGTCCGGTGCAACCGGGCCGCTGGGGCTTTCGAGCCAGCCGCCGGATGCGCTTCGCTGCACACCATGTCGTCAAATTTCGACGAAATCTGACGACATGGTGTGCAATGGAACCGTTGGCTATGGAGTCTGGAGATGCGAGAGCCGGTCGAGGCACCGCTTCAGGCTCTATCGGGAAGTCAGGCGCCACGGCCGTAGCGCCCACCGGTCCGGCTGCCGGGCGCGCCAAGGCGCCTCCGCTATCGCAAGGGCGGGCTAACCGTCCGTTCGACGCGCGAGCAGGACGAGAATCCGGCCGATATCCTCCTGAAGCCGGACCTGACCCTCCTCGAGCCGAACCTGACTCTCATCGAGCCGAACCTGACTCTCATCGAGCCGGGCCTGACCTTCCCCGGGCCGGGCCTGACCTTCCTCTACCCGTACCAGACGCTCTCGAACCTCCACCATCGTCGCCTGCAAGATTCGCACGTCTTCGCGCAACGGCTGAGCCGTATAGATCAACCCTGCGAGCAGCACCCCCACCCCCGTCAGCCCGGCGCCAAACACCACCGCCACCTCGCGGGCGCGGGACCACGACCACGCCGACCCCCGTTCCGTGACCGACTCCGACTTTGCGGCCATTTCTGTGCCCCTTCTCTTCGGGACCCTGCCGCGTCGGGTCCAACCGTGAAAACGATCCCTCGTCCACGAGTCTACTCCGCCCATGACCAGGTGCCACCCACCGGGATCCGTCCCCGTCCCCTTCAGCGTTCGTCGTGGCCGCCGCGTGCAACGCTTCGCCGCCCGTCGGCCGTCGCCTACTGCGGGCTCCCGGCCGTGCTCGACTCCGGCGCTGCGCTCGATCGTGTCGCGCGCACCCGGGCCGGGCCGGGAAGCGCGGGCGAGGATCGGGAGAGGGGCTTGCCCCGGAACGGAGGCCGGGCCGGGTGAGGCGGTCGAGCGGGAGACCGTCGTAGGGATGCGATTCAGGGCTGGCGGACGATGTCCTCGGCAAGGAGGCGGTCGATGCGGGCCGGCGCGTAGCCGATTCCGGCGAGGACCTCGCGGGTGTGCTGGCCGATCCGGGCCGCATCCGCCGGCTCGCCTCGGTCGTGCCCGGAGAGGTGGAAGGGGAGGCCCGGGATCCGGAACTCGGGATAGGAGTCGCCCCTGCCCGACTCGATGACCCCGAGGGCGTCGAGCTGGCCGTCCTCCACGAGGTTCTCGTACTCGTTCACCCGCGAGAATGGCACCCCGTGTTCCCGGAGCGCATCCATCAGGGGCAGGGTCTCGTGCTCCGCGATCGCGGCGGAGATTGCGCCGATGCACGCCTCGCGGTTCGCCACCCGGGCGGGGTTGCCGTCGAACCTCGGATCGTCGATGAGCTCTTCGCGGCCGACGGCCCGGCAAAGGCGCTCGTAGAGGTTCTGGTTCCCGGCCGCGACGAAGACGTAGCCGTCGCGGGTCGCGAACACCTGGTAGGGCACCACCTGGTTGTGGGCGGTGCCGAGCCGTCGCGGCTGGGCCCCGTGCTGGAAGAAGTTCGACATCTGGTTGCACATCATGCCCATGGCGGTGCCGAGGAGGGAGGTCTCCGCCTTGCCGCCCTGCCCGGTGGCCTCCCGGCGGAAGAGGGCGGTCACCGTCGCGAGGGCGGACATCGTTCCCGTCGCGAGGTCGAGGAAGGAGGCCCCGCAGCGAACCGGCCCGCCGCCGGCGTCGCCGGTGATCGCCATGACTCCGCTGTAGGCCTGGACGAGGGCCTCGTAGCCCGGGTCCTTCGCCTTGGGGCCGCGCCGTCCGAAGGCGGAGATCGAGGTGTAGACGAGCCGCGGATTGATCGGCGCGACGTCGTCGTAGCCGAGCCCGAACCGTTCCATGTCCCCGGTCTTGAAGTTCTCCACCAGCACGTCCGCGGTCCTCGCGAGGTCGCGCACGATGGCCGCCCCGTCCGGGGCCTTGAGGTCCACCGCGATGCTCTTCTTGTTGGCGTTGAGGGCGAGGAAGGAGGCGCCCATGCCGTCCCGGTGGGGCGGCCACTGCCGACCCTCGTCCCCGCGGAAGTCCTCGATCTTGACGACCTCCGCCCCGAGGAAGGAGAGGAGCACCGTGCAGTACGGCCCGGCGAGGACCCGAGAGCAGTCGAGCACCCGGACCCCCGCGAGCGGGGCGTCTTCGCGAAGAGAATCGGTGCAGGACAGGGCGGCATCGGTCATGGACAGGACTCCGGGTCGGACGGCGCGAACGGGCAGGTTGCGGCTCCGGGGCGCCTGAATGCCGCCGTGGCGGAACGCGGGCGCCCCCGGCGCGGCGCGGCGAAACATACGAAACGCGGCCGGGGTACGCAATCCGCTTCCTGATTGCGTGCAGAACGCAAACAGGGACCCGGGGCTTCCCGTCCGTGCTTCGCGGCCCACCCGGGGTCCGCGCCGGCAGGAGGTCCGCGTTCCGAGGAGGGTGGCGGTCGCGGACGATCCGCATTCACGACCCGTGCGTCGCGGGCAGTCAGGATTCGTTCTCGGCCTGCATCCGCACCGCCTGAGCGGGTTGCCGCCGGCGGGACGGAAACGTTAGATTGAATCGTCATGAACAACCGGCAGATCGACGAGGCGGCGCGCATCCTCTGGGATGCGTGGAGCGCCGGGAGGCGCATTGCGGATCTGCCCGCCGATTGCCGGCCGGAGAGTCTCGACGACGGTTACGCGGTCCAGCGGGCGGCGGCCGCGAGGAGCGGCTCCGGGACGATCGGCTGGAAGATCGCGGCGACGAGCCGGGCGGGTCAGGCCCACATCGGCGTCGATGCTCCCCTCGCCGGCCGGCTCCTCGAGATCAAGGCGTATCGCGACGGGGATCGCATCCCGGCCGGAGACCTCCACATGGCGGTCGCGGAGGCGGAGTTCGCGTTTCGCTTCGGGCGCGATCTCCGGTCCGGCGGCGCGCCCCGCTCCGTCGACGAGGTGATGGACGCGGTCGATGCGTTGCACGTCGCGATCGAGATCCCCGACTCGCGCTTCGACGACTTCGCGAGCGCGGGGGCCCCGCAGCTCGTCGCGGACTTCGCCTGTGCCGAGTTCTTCGTCCTCGGGCCGGCCGCCCCCGACGCGTGGCGCGCCGTCGACCTCGCCTCCCATCCGGTTGCGTTCCGGGTCAACGGCGCGGAGGCGTCGACGGGTTCGGGGGCGAACGTCCTCGGCGACCCCCGGATCGCCCTCGCGTGGATCGCGAACGACCGGGCGGAGCGCGGCGAGCCGCTCCGTGCGGGCGAGGTGGTGACCACCGGCACGTGCGTCATTCCGGCGCCGGTCGGGCCGGGCGACGAGCTCGAGGCCGATTTCGGGTCCCTCGGCACGGTCGGAGCGCGGCTGGTCGCGTGAGCGGGCGGCCGGACGGACGGGAGAAGAGCTGATGCAGGGTCGAGCGTTCGTCTACACCGGGGCCCGCGAGCCGTTCGAGCTCCGGGAGTTCCCCCTCCCCGAGGTCGCCCCCGGGGCGGCCCTCGTGCGCCTCACCCTCAGCAACATCTGCGGGTCGGACCTGCACGGCTGGCACGGCGACACCCCGCGCGAGCCGCCGACGATCATGGGGCACGAGATGACGGGTCGGGTCGAGCGCCTCGGCGCCGGCGTCGCGACCGACTCGGCCGGCGAGCCCCTCCGCGAGGGGGACCGCGTCGTCTACTCCTACTTCTATCCATGCCGCCGCTGCACTCCTTGCCTCTCCCACGACCAGCTCCACTGCACCTCGCGCCGCATCGGAGCGGGGCGCCGGAAGAGCGACCAGCCCCCGTACTTCACCGGCGCCTTCGCCGACTACTACTACCTGTGGCCCGGCCACTACGTGCTGAAGACCCCCGACCACCTCACCGACCGCGAGGTCGCGCCCCTCAACTGCGCCCTCGCCCAGGTCGTCTACGGCCTGCACGAGGCGGGGCTCCGGCCCGGCGAGACGGTCGTCATCCAGGGCGCGGGCGGGCTGGGGCTCTACGCGGCGGCGGTGGCCCGGGAGGCGGGGGCGGTCAACGTCGTCGTGCTCGACCGGATCCCCGAGCGGCTCGCCCTCGCGAAGCGCTTCGGGGCGGACCACGCCCTCGACATCGACGAGTTCGAGAGCCCGGAACGCCGGATCGAGGCGGTCAACGACCTCACCGGGGGCGGGGGGCACGTCGTCGCGGAGCTCGTCGGGCACCCTGCCGCTCTCGTCGAGGGCATCAAGATGGTGCGCGCCGAGGGCCGCTACCTCGTCATCGGCAACATCAGCGCCCGCCACACCATCGAGTTCAACCCCGCGTGGCTGGTCCACCTCAACCGCCGCATGGTCGGGGTCGGGGGCTACCAGTCGTGGGCGCTCCGGCGGGGGCTCGAGCTGCTCGACCGGACCCGGGACCGGTATCCATGGGGCGAGGTGCTCTCGCATACCTGGCCCCTCGAGTCCATCAACGAGGCCTTCGAGCATGCCGACCGGGGCGCCGCGATCCGCACCGGACTCGTCTGCGCGCCGGACCTCGCCGTACTCTGAACCGCCGCCGCCGCGCCGGCCCGCCCGTCCGGACGCGCCCGACTGCCCTCACAAAGGAACGACGAATGGAATACAACATCAGAAGCGCCCAGGTCGCCGACGTGGTCGAGGTCTCGGGACGGATCGCGGCGAGCGAGGCCATGGACCTCACCCGCCGTCTCGAAGCCCACCTGTCGGCGGACGAGGTCCGCGCCCTCGTGCTCGATCTCAGCCGGGTCGACTACATGAGCTCGGCCGGGCTCGGGACCGTGGTATGGCTCGGCAAGCGCATGCGAGAGATGAAGCAGGGCTACGCCATCTCCGGCCTCCGCGACCGCGTCGCTCAGGTGTTCAAGCTCTCCGGCCTGGATCGGATCCTGCCCATCTACCCGGATCTGGCGGCGGCGGAGGCGGCCCTCGAGGAACGCGCGTCCCGCGGCGGCGCGCCCGCCGGACAGTAGCTTTGGCGATGGCGCGCCGCGGCCGGGCCGGCCCGGTTCACCTGCACGATGCGATGATCTCCGCTACCGGGCTAGCATCGACGAGGGAGACAAACGAGTGAGCGACGTGACGACGGCGGTGGCCGCGAACGGGGCGGGGGTCACGCTGAGCGAGGAGCAGCGCGCCATCCGCGAGACGATCGGGCGCCTCTGCGAGGACTTCGGGGCGGAGTACTGGTACGAGCGCGACCATGACGGGGAGTTTCCGGAGGAGTTCCTCCGGGCCGTCGTCGAGGGCGGCTGGCTCGGCATCGCGATGCCCGAGGAGTACGGTGGAGCCGGCCTCGGCATCACCGAGGCGTCGGTGATGATGCAGGCCATCGCCGAGTCGGGCGCGGCCTTCAGCGGCGCGTCCGCGGTGCACCTCAACATCTTCGGCCTCAACCCGGTGGTGGTCGCGGGCACCGAGGAGCAGAAGGCGCGCATGCTGCCGCCGCTCATCCGCGGCGAGAACCGCGCCTGCTTCGCGGTCACCGAGCCGAACGCGGGGCTCGACACCACGAACATCACGACGACCGCGACCCGCACCAACTCGGGCTACGTGGTGAACGGGCGCAAGATCTGGACGAGCACCGCCCAGACCGCGGACAAGGTGCTGCTCCTCGCCCGTACCTCTCCGAAGCCCGCCAACGGCAAGCGGGCCGAGGGGCTCACCCTCTTCTACACCGACTTCGACCGCGACTACG
This sequence comes from Gammaproteobacteria bacterium, assembly GCA_022822245.1. The sequence goes on along the minus strand of JAJECB010000113.1, from coordinate 9,627 downwards.
TCGAGGCGCGCGAGATCGAGAAGATGGGCCGCAAGGCGGTCGACAGCAACGCCGTCTTCATCGACGGGCTGCCGGTGCCGGAGGAGGACCGGATCGGGGAGGAGGGCAAGGGCTTCTACTACCTCCTGCACGGCCTCAACCCGGAGCGGATCCTGGTTGCCGTCGAGGCGGTGGGGATCGCCCGGGCGGCCATCCGGCGGGCCTGCGAGTACGCGGGGGAGCGGGAGGTCTTCGGGCGCCCGATCGGCCAGAACCAGGCCATCGCCCACCCCCTCGCGCGCGCCTGGGCGGAGGTCGAGGCGGCGAACCTGATGGCCTATCGCGCGGCCGCCCTCTACGACGCGGGCGAGGAATGCGGCGCCGAGTCGAACGCGGCCAAGTACCTCGCCGGCGAAGCCGCGTTCCGGGCCTGCGAGACGGCGGTGATGTGCCACGGGGGAATGGGCTACGCGAAGGAGTTCCACGTCGAGCGGTATCTCCGCGAGGTGATGATCGCGCGCATCGCCCCGGTGAGCCGGGAGATGATCCTCAACTACATCGCCGAGCGGGTCCTCGGACTCCCGCGCTCCTACTGACCGCTGGCCGAGGTTGGCGCCCTCACGACGAACATCGGTGAAATATTGCGGCCAGGTCAGTGCCACAGCTCGAGTGGCGTCCATTCCGCGATATCGGCGAAGTTCCGGTCGGTCGAGAGCATGACGAGGTCGTGGGCGATGCACAGTCGAGCGAGCACGGCGTCGATGGTGCCTACCTGACGGCCGTGGCGGCGGCAGGTGTTCCTGAGCTCCGCCGCCGCGATGTGGTCGGCGCGAGTCGGGTTGACGAACGGGAGCGCGGCGAATCGCTCGATGACGGCCTCCCCGTCCTGCGGACCGCGGAACCCCTGCAGCAGTTCCTGAAGGACGAGCCCGGTCGAGAGGACATCCTCTCCGCGGCTCAACGCCTCCCCGAGGCGATCGACGGCGGGGTGGTCCGGGGGAGCATCGCGCCGAAGGGCGAGTGACCAGACGCTCGTGTCGACGAACAGCCTCACGTCCGTGTCCGCTCGCGCTTGTAGTCGAAGTCGGCGTCCCACTCGAGCTGTCCGAACAGCTCTCGGAGCTTCATCTGCTCGCGGCGCGCGACGAATTCCCGGAGCGCCTGGTTGACGGCCGCCTTCTTGGTCTTCTCTCCACTGAGATCGAGCGCCTTTTCCAGGAGAATGGGGTCGATCGAAAGGTTGGTAGCCACTGTGTAAATTCTCCACACAAACACACACACAAGAATATGGTACCGCGGGGCAACCGTCCATTCCTGTTTTCTAACGAACGTTCGTTCGACTACGTGCTAGAATCGGGCGGACGATCACTCCGCTCGCGAGCGCCCGGCCATGCAGTTCAACCTCTTCATGTATTGCACCGTCGGCTTCGTCTCCACCCCCCACAACTCGCTTCGCACCGCGGAGTCCATCGCCACCATGGACGACATGCTCGGCGGGCGCATCGGACCCGACGAGCGGGCCGTCGCGCTTCCGGCCACCTGACCTGTAACCACACCGAGGGCTGAAGAATGTTGAAGCACGGCATCCAAGGCATTCGCGCGCATCTCGCCACCCTACCCCCGATGCGCGAGCAGACCGTCGAGCAAGCGCGGGAGATGTACGACAAGGCCCAGTACGTCTTTGCCCTTCCGGAAGGAGTCGCGGTGGAGGCGGACGAGATCGGCGGCGTCCCGACCGAGGTCGTCACCCCCGCCGAGCACGGCGTGGGGACCTTTCTCTACTTCCACGGCGGCGGCTACGCGATCGGCTCCCCGGCCTCTCACCGGCACCTCGTGGGGTCGCTCGCCGCGGCGTCCCGCACCCGGGCCTTCGCCCTCGACTACCGGCGCGCGCCGGAGCATCCCTTTCCGGCCGCGGTGGACGACGCCCTCGCCGGATACCGCGGGCTGCTCGATGCCGGCATCGCTCCGGGCTCCATCGTCCTCGGCGGCGACTCGGCCGGCGGCGGCCTTACCGTCGCGACCCTGATCGCGATCCGGGACCGGGGGCTCACGCTCCCGGCCGCGGCGGTGTGCATCTCCCCGTGGACCGACCTCACCAACGAGGCCGAGTCGTACCGGACCCTCGCGGAGCGGGACCCGCTCGTGTTCCAGGAGGACATCGACCGCTGGGGCGCCGCGTATCTCGCGGGAGCCGATCCCCGCACTCCCCTCGCGTCGCCGCTGCACGCGGACCTCTCCGGCCTCCCGCCCCTCCTCATCCAGGTCGGCTCCGAGGAGGTGCTGCTCGACGATTCGCGCGGTCTCGCCGAACGGTGCGAGGCGGCCGGGGTCGAGGCCACCCTCGAGGTCTGGGACGAGATGATCCACGTCTGGCACTGGTTCGGGGAGTACCTCGACGAGGCCGCGTCGGCGGTGCGGCGCGTCGGGGCGTTCGTGAGCGCCCGCCTCGCGACGTGAGGGCGCGCCGGAGCGGCGTCCGGCGGAGTCGGGCCGGATCGCGCTAAGGTCACGCGGGCGGGGCCGCCGCCCGCGCGCGGCCGACATCGACCGAGGAGGCGACACCCATGCACACAGGCTACGCGCCGCTCTTCCAGAACCCCGGGAACCGGCTCCCGGATCTCGAGGTCTACCGCAACGAGCTCCGGCTCGCCGAGCTCGCCGAGCCGCTCGGCTTCGACTCCGTCTGGTCGGTCGAGCACCACTTCACCGACTACACGATGTGCCCCGACGTCATTCAGTTCCTCACCTGGATGGCGGCGAGGACCGAGCGGGTCGGCCTCGGTTCGATGGTCGTCGTGCTGCCTTGGCACGACCCCATCCGGGCCGCGGAGCAGATCGCGACCCTCGACCAGATCTCCGACGGACGGGTGATCCTCGGCATCGGGCGCGGGCTCGGCCGGGTGGAGTTCGAGGGGTTCCGGGTCGACATGGGCGAGTCGCGCGGGCGCTTCGTCGAGACCGCGAAGCTCGTGCTCGAAGCCCTCGAGAACGGCTGGATGGAAGGGGGCGGCGAGTTCGTGAACCAGCCCCGGCGCGCCCTCCGGCCCGCGCCGTTCCGGTCCTTCCGGGGGCGCACGTTCGCGGCCGCGGTCTCCCCGGACTCCATGCCGGTGATGGCGAAGCTCGGGGTGGGGCTGCTCGTGGTCCCCCAGAAGCCGTGGGAGGACGTGCGCAAGGACTTCGAGGTCTACCGCGGCATCTACCGCGAGGAGAACGGCACGGAGGCGCCGGCGCCGCTCTGCGCCGGGTTCTACTTCGTGGACGAGAGCGCGGACCGGGCGGAGGAGATGGCCCGGCGCTACATCGCCGGGTACTACCACACGGTGATGAAGCACTACGAGTTCTCCGCCGGACACCTCGCCCACACTCCCGGCTACGAGTACTACTCGGCCGTGGACCGGTACATCGAGAAGCGCACCGGCGAGGGAGCGGCGGAGGACTTCATGCGCCTCATGCCGTGGGGGACCCCGCAGCAGGTCCTGGAGAAGGTGGAGAAGGTCCACGGCTTGATCGGCCACGCGGGCACCATGTGCCACTTCAGCTATACCGGGATGCCGTACGAGGAGGCCGAGCGGAATCTCCGCCTCTTCGCGGCCAAGGTGCTGCCCGAGCTCAAGTCGATGAAGATGAGCTGCGAGCCGTTCGGCATCGAGCCTCTCGGTCTCGCCGCGTAGCGCCCGCGGGGCGAGGTCAGGCGGGTTCCGCGCCTCGGTCCCGCACGAGTCCGCGGTAGTCCTCGGCCACCGCGGCGGCGGACGCCGCCAGCAGCGCCGTGCCGTGCTTCGGATCGGCGAGCGCCGAATGGGAGCCGACCCGGCCGTCCGGAAACCGCCGCCGGTGCTCGAGGGGAGGGCCGTGACGGTCGCCGGCATGCCGCTCGAGGTAGCCCGGCGGCAGCCTCTCCGGCGGCGATGCTGCGTCGCCGGGGGGCACGGTCCGGCAGGTCGCCTGGGTGATCGCCACTTCCGAGGGGGTCGCGTGCATGCCTTCCCAGTCGCCGTAGTACTCCCGGCGCAGGGCGTTCACCGCCTCGAAGTCCCACCAGCTCCGGATCCGGATCCGGGTCCGTGCCGTCCCCCGTTCCTCCCGGAACGCCGCGGTGGCCCGCTCAAGCGGGGCGAGATTGGCCCCGTGGCCGTTCACGAAGTAGAAGCGATCGAAGCCGTGGCCGGAGAGCCCGCCCAGGATCTCCGCCACGAGGCGCTCGAACAGCTCCTCCGACACCGAGATCGTCCCCGGGAAGGCCATGTTGAAGGGCGCCGGGGTGTAGGCAAGGGTGGGCGCGACCATCGCATCGGCGAGCTCCGCCGCCTCCATGGCGACGCGTTCGGCGCAGATCGCGTCGGTCCCGATGAGGCCCATCGGACCGTGTTGCTCGGTCGAGCCGGCGGGAATGATGATCCCGCCCGAGCGGCCGAGATAGGTCTCGACCTCCGGCCAGGTGGCGAGATCGAGCCTCACCGGGGCCGGCTGCGGTCGGTCAGAGAGAGAGGGGCGCGCCGGGGCGGCCGGCGGCGCGGAGGTCACGGGCGCTCGGAACGCCGCGGCCACCCGGGCGGCACTGAGTGCGGGGCATCGGGATGCCCCGCGACCGTGAGCCCCGAGACCGGGGCCGGCGCCTCAGTGCAGGAGCCTCCACTTCCGGCCGAGCTCCTCGAAGAACCCGCGCTCGGTCTTGAGAGCGATCCAGGTATTGACGTAGTTGATCCAGACCTGGTCCGCTTGCGGCAGCAGCATCGCGATCGGGGTCGGCGCCTTCGCCCTGGAGACCGGGACGATCATCATTTGCGGATACTTCTGGACGAGCTTGTTGGCCTCGACGTTCGAGGTGATGTGGGCATCCGCCCGCCCGGCGAGGACCTCCTGGAAGTCGCGCGCCGGCGCCTCGACGATCTTGTGCCGGGCGTTCGGGAAGAAACGCTTCACGTACTTCTCCTGCACGGTGCCCAACGTGGCCGCCACGACGACGTCGGGCTTGTCCAGATCGGCCCAGTCCATGAAGCGATCCTTGTCCTCGGCGAGGATCAGCGGCACCGTGGCGAGCGAGAAATAGCTCGTCGAGTAGCCTGTGGCCTTCGCGCGCGCCGGCGAGATCGACGCCGACCCGGTCATGTGGTACTTGCCGGAGGTCACCCCGCTCACCAGGGTCTTCCAGTCGGTGGCCACGAACTCGACCACCACCCCGAGGTCCTTGGCGAGCTCGGTCATGACGTCGATGTCGTATCCGGTGTAGGCGTTGGTGGCCGGATCGCGCATCGTCATCGGATTCCAGTCGCCGGTCGTGCCGACCTTGAGGACCCCGGAATTCAGGATCTCGTTCAGCGCCGACTGGCCCTGGGCCGCCGCCGCCACGGTGAGGAGCAGCAGTGCCGCCGGAATCGCCTTGAAGACTCGCATCGTTCCCTTCTCCTTCGAAATCTGGCGAGGATTATCGGGCCGAACCTTCCGGGCCGCAATCGGCGGCAGTCCGATCCGACCGGCGGGTGCCCCGCACCCGCGCGGAGGCGCTAGACTTCCCGCATGATCGCGGGCGGCAGGCGAAGTGGAAGGACGAGTTTCGGTGGGTGAGCCGGCGGCGGAATCGTGGGGCGCCGGACCCGGGCGGGAGGATCGGGGGGAGCCGATCATCCGGGTCAGCGGCGTGTCCAAGTCGTTCGGCTCGTTCCAGGCGCTGCGATCGGTCTCCGCGGACGTGCTCCTGGGCGAACGGGTGGTGGTGTGCGGGCCCTCGGGTTCCGGGAAGTCGACCCTCGTCCGGTGCATCGGCGGGCTCGAACGGCACGAATCGGGGACGATCATGGTCGACGGCACCACCTTGGACGACCGGCGGGAGAGCCTCGCCGCCATCCGTTCGAAGACCGGCATGGTGTTCCAGCAGTTCAATCTCTTTCCGCACTTGACGGTGCTCCGGAACCTCACCCTCGGTCCAATCCGGGCTCGCGGAATGACGAGGTCCGAGGCGGAGGACCTCGCGGTCCGGTACCTCGAACGGGTGCGCATCCCCGAACAGGCCCACAAGTTTCCGCGCGAGCTGTCCGGCGGCCAGCAACAGCGGGTAGCCATCGCCCGGGCCCTTTGCATGGAGCCCTGCATCATGCTCTTCGATGAGCCGACCTCCGCCCTCGACCCGGAGATGATCAACGAGGTGCTCGAGGTCATGGTCGAGCTCGCGGCGAGCGGGATGACGATGATCTGCGTCACCCACGAGATGGGCTTCGCCCGGCGGGTGGCGGACAAGATGGTCTTCATGGACCACGGCGAGATCGTGGAGATGGCGGAGCCGGAGAGCTTCTTCAGCCGCCCCGAGAGCGAGCGGTGCCGCGACTTCCTGCAGAAGATCCTGCACCACTGACGAGGCTGCGTCGAAAGCCGGCGAGACATGTGTGACCCCATCCGTCTTCGCTCGAAGCCCGGTCGCGCCGCACCGGTGGCCGCCTCGTACCTCTCGCCCGTGACACCGCTTCGCAATCTCGAGTCGTCACGTAAAGCTCGGGGACCCTCGAGGAGTCCGGCAGGTTCCGGCCGCGTGACGTCGATCCACGAGGACCGGGCCGGCCGCGGGTGTGGGCCGGGGTGCGAGCGCGGGCGTGGCTCCGCCGAAGGCGCCGGAGCGGCACGAGGAGACCGGGTCGAAGATCGCGCCGCCGCGCGGAGGCGGCGGGCACTCGCTCCGGACCGGGAGCCGAAAGGGCGCCGGTATCCTCTCGCCCTTGCCCGCGTCCTCGCCCCCGTCCTCGCCGTGGTCGGGGCGTCGGCTCTGCTTGCGGGGTGTTCGGCCAACTGGGGGTGGTACGTCGTCAACCCCACGACCTCCTCGGGGGCGGCGAACCTCAAGTTCCTGCTGGGCGGGCTCTACTACACGGTGCTGCTGTCGGTCACCGCGATCGTCATTTCCGTCGTGGCCGGCCTGCTGATTGCGCTCCCCGGTCTCGGGGCGCACCGGCTCGCCCGCGGCTTCAATCGCGTCTATGTCGAAATCGTTCGTGCGGTCCCCATCCTCGTGCTCATCCTCTGGGTCTACTACGGCATGCCCCAGCTCGCCGACATCTCCATCAGCGTGTTCTGGGCGGGGGTGATTGCCCTCGCCCTGTCCGACAGCGCCTTTCAGGCAGAGATATTCCGGGCCGGGATCCAGTCCATCGGCCGGGGGCAGTACGAAGCGGCGCATTCGATCTCGCTCGGCTACGCGGACACCATGCGCTTCGTGATCCTCCCCCAGGCGATCCGGCGCATCCTTCCCGCCCTTGGCAACCAGTTCGTGTACATGCTGAAGATGTCGTCGCTCGTTTCGGTGATCGGCATGCAGGAGCTGACCCGCAAGGCGAACGAGCTGGTGGTGACCGAGTACCGTCCGCTCGAGGTCTATACCGTCCTCGTCCTCGAGTACCTGGTGCTGATCCTCATCGTGTCCGCCGGGGTGCGCTGGCTGGAGCGGCGCATGGGTACCGACGAGAGGCGGTGAGCGCACGACCGGGGCAGGAAGCGCCGTCGCCAACCCGACCACGGGAGGAGCCGGAGTCGTGTCAGCCTGGATCAGGATGCTCTCGGACGAGGAGGCGGGCGGCGATCTGCAAGAGGCGCTCGCGCTTGCGCGCACCCCGCACGGGACGGTGGACAACGTCATGCGGGTCCACTCCCTGCGGCCGAGCACCCTGCGCGGGCACCTGGCCCTCTACCGCGCGGCCCTGCACGACGATGCCAACACGCTGCCCGCGTGGCTCCAGGAGTGCATCGCCACCTACGTGTCGATCCTCAACGACTGTCCGTACTCGTTCGCGAACCATTGGGCGAACGCGCGTCATCTCGTCGGCGACGACGAACGGGCCGAACGGATCGAGGCGGCCCTCGCGGCGCGACGACCGGAGGACGCCTTCGAGGTCCGGGAGCTCGCCCTCATGCGGTACGCCGAGAAGCTCACCCTCCGGCCGGGGGACATGGAGCGGGCGGACGTCGATGCCCTGGTCGCGGCCGGGCTCGACGACGGGGAGATCCTCGAGGCCAACCAGATCGTCGGCTACTTCAACTACGTCAACCGGTGCCTGAACGGGCTTGGGGTCACCACCGAAGGCGACGTCGTCGGCTACTACGCGCAGTCCTGAATCGCTGCCGGTGCGCGGCGGCGGCTAGCCGCAATATTTCACCGATGTTCGTCGCGAGGGCGCCAAGATGCTTGTGGTAGTGGGCCGCACGGACCGAAAGACGCTGAAGGCGTAGTCGACACTACGTTGAAGCGGCTTGAGGGAGTACGGCCCGCTACCACAAGCAGATTGGTGTCCGCAGCAGGACATCGGTGAAATACTGCGGTTAAATCCGACCGGGCTCGAGAGGGGAGAGGCGGGGCCTTCGCCCGTCACTAATAGAAGACCGCGTCCGGGTAGCCGCCATTCGGTGAAAGGAGCTCGCCGGTCATCGCCGAGGCCGGCTCGGAGGCGAGGAACACGGCCACGTCGGCGACCTCCGACGCTTCCACCATGCGGCCGATGGCGTTCGGAGCCGAGTTGTTCGCCGCGGTCGTGGTGGCGCCCGGGGCATACTCGCGCCGCTCGAGCTCCTCCGGGGCGATCCCCTTCTTCGCGGCCCGCTCGGCCAGCCGGCGCGCGTTTTGTTCGGTGCGGGTCGTCCCGGGATGGATGCAATTCACGGTGATGCCGTCGCGGCCGAACTGCATCGCGAGCGTCCTCGTCAAGTGAACGAGCGAGGTGTTCCTCGCCCCGCCGCTCAAGTTCCCGGGGATGCGGGCGTTGCTGCCGCTGATGTTGATGATCCGCCCCCAGCCCGCGGCCCGCATGTGGGGGAGCGCGGCGCGGGCGAGGCGGAGCGACCCCAGGTACTTGACATCGAAATCATGGAGCAGGTCGTCGTCGACGATGGTGTCGATGTGTCCGACCGCGGTCGGCGATCCGCCGGGTTGGAACCGCTGTTGACGAGGATGTGGAGCCCTCCGAGCGTTTCGACGGCCCGTTCGACGGTGCGGTCGACGTCGTCCCGCTTCGCGACGTCGCAGGCGAGCGCGACGACCCTGCGTCCCGATTCGCCGGCGATCTCCGCCGCCGCCGCTTCGAGATCCGGGAGACTCCTCGAAACGAGCGCGATGTCGACGCCCTCGCGGGCGAGCGCCTTCGCGATCGCCCGGCCGATTCCGCGCGATCCGCCCGCCACGATCGCCGTCTTTCCCTGCAGCCCGAGGTCCATGGCGTTCCTCCCGAAAACGACCCCATGGAGGGTGCGGTTCTACAGATTTGTCGTGGGTAAGGCAATTCGAAATTGCGCCGGTGCGCCGTCCGGCTCATCTGGCGTAGCGCCCGCCTGGAAGTCGGAAGGCGCCACGGTACAGGGTTCGGTCGTCACGTGGGAATCCGGCAACCTTCTCCCGACAGTCATGGCCGGTGGCGGGTCAACCGGTGCAGGACGCAAGTTCGGTTATCGGCATCCGGCGATTCCGGTTTTCCTTGCGAGTTGGTGAAGCGGCTTCTTTTCGGTCAGCGTTTCGAGAAAGGCAACGAGATCGGCCTCTTCGCGAGCGCTGAGATCCAGGCGGCGCAGGATCCGTTCACCACCGGCGTGCAGGCGTTCCTCGTCCAGGGTCGAGTAGTGGTGAGCGACGTCGGCGAGCGTCTCGAGGCTGCCGGCATGCATGTAGGGCGC
>JAJECB010000064.1 GCA_022822245.1 Gammaproteobacteria bacterium | reverse complement strand
GGCGGTGCGCCACTCGGAGCTCGCCGCGGCGTGGGTCGGGTACCCGGCGGTGCTGTTCGGAGTGTTCGTCACCGCCCTCTACAGCTTCCGCATGTACTTCCTCGTCTTCCACGGCGAGGAGCGGATCGACGAGCACGCTCGCGAGCACCTCCGCGAGAGCCCCCTGGTGGTGACCGTGCCGCTCGTGGTGCTCGCCTTCTTCTCGGTCGTCATCGGCTGGCCGTGGGTGGAGCCGATGCTGTTCGGCGGCTACTTCGGCGAGGCGATCGTGGTGCTGCCCGAGCACGACACCCTTGCCCGCGTCGGGGAGGGCTTCACGGGGGCGGGGGCGTTCGCGACCCACGGCTTCGTGGTTCTTCCGTTCTGGCTCGCCGCGGCCGGGGCGGCCCTCGCGTGGTACGTGTACATCCGGAGCCCAAGGCTCCCGGCCGCGATCGCGGAACGGTTCCGGGCCGGCTACCGGGTGCTCGTCAACAAGTACGGCTTCGACGACTTCTACGGCGCGTTCTTCGCGGGGGGCACCCGGCGGGTGGGGGGCCTGCTCTGGCGGCTCGGGGACGTGCGGATCATCGACGGCTGGCTCGTGAACGGCTCCGCACGAGCGGTCGGCCGGATCGCGAGCATCATCCGGCACGTGCAGACCGGGCTCCTCTACCACTACGCGTTCGCGATGATCATCGGCCTCCTCGCGCTCATGACGTGGCTCCTCTACGGCGGCCGGGGAGGCTGAGCCGGCACCATGTTCTCCGCATTCCCGTTCCTCAGCCTCGTCATCTGGGTCCCGATTCTCGGGGGGGTGTGGGTGCTCCTCCTCGGCGAGGAGAACCGCGCCCGGAACGCTCGGTTCGCCGCCCTCGTCGTGTCGGTGCTGACCTTCCTCCTGTCGATCCCCCTCTATGCCGGGTTCGACGGGACGACGGCGGCGATGCAGTTCGTGGAGAAGACCTCCTGGATCCCGGCCTTCCAGATCTTCTACCACCTCGGGGTGGACGGGATCTCGATGCCGCTCGTCCTCCTCACCACGTTCACCACCGTGCTCGTGGTGATCGCCGGCCAGGAGATCATCGAGTACCGCGCGTCGCAGTACATGGCCTCCTTCCTCATCCTGGAGGGGCTCATGGTGGGGGCGTTCTCCGCCCTCGACGCGATCCTCTTCTACGTCTTCTGGGAGGCGCTCCTCGTCCCGATGTTCCTCATCATCGGCATCTGGGGGGGGGAGAACCGGGTGTACGCCACCATCAAGTTCTTCCTCTACACCTTCCTCGGCTCGGTGCTGATGCTGGTCGCCTTCCTCTACCTTTACGCGGAGGCGCAAAGCTTCCAGATTCTCGACTTCCACCACGTCAAGCTCGGCCTCCCGGCCCAGATCTTCATCTTCCTCTCGTTCCTCGCCGCGTTCGCGGTCAAGGTGCCGATGTGGCCGGTGCACACCTGGCTCCCCGACGCCCACGTGGAGGCGCCGACGGGAGGGTCGGTGATCCTCGCCGCCATCATGCTGAAGCTCGGCGCCTACGGCTTCTTCCGGTTCAGCCTGCCCATCGCGCCGGATGCGAGCAACGAGCTCGACTGGCTGATGATCGCGCTCTCGCTCATCGCGATCGTCTACATCGGGTTCGTCGCCCTCGTGCAGCCCGACATGAAGAAGCTCATCGCCTACTCGTCGATCTCGCACATGGGGTTCGCGACCCTCGGGGTGTTCATCGTGTTCACCCTCATCGAGGCGCCGGACGGGTCCGGGCGGACGAGCGCGATCATGGGGCTCGAGGGCGCGCTCGTGCAGCTCGTCTCCCACGGCTTCATCTCGGGGGCGCTGTTCCTCTGCGTCGGGGTCATGTACGACCGCCTGCACAGCCGGCAAATCGCCGACTACGGCGGGGTCGCCAACACCATGCCGGTCTTCGCCTCGTTCATGATGCTGTTCGCGCTCGCGAACTCGGGCCTGCCGGGGACCTCCGGCTTCGTCGGCGAGTTCCTGGTGATCCTCGGGAGCTTCCAGGCGAACTTCTGGATTGCGCTGCTCGCCGGCCTCACCCTCATCCTCGGGGCCGCCTACACCCTCTGGATGTACAAGCGGGTGGTGTTCGGGGAGGTCGCGAACGAGGGGGTCGCGGGATTGAGCGACGTGAACCCGCGCGAGTTCATCGTGCTCGCGGCGCTCGCGGCGGCGGTGCTCCTCATCGGGCTCTGGCCCGCTCCGCTCCTCGATGTGATGGGGCCGTCCGTCGAGAACCTGCTGGACCACGTGGCGAAGTCGAAGCTGTGATCGGGGCTCTGGGAGGCTGGCCGTCGTGACCGCGGTGGAAGTGCCGGCGTTCGCGCCGATCGCGCCCGAGATCGTCCTCGCGGCGGCCGCGTGCGTGGTGCTCGTGGTGGAGGTCTACGGGCGTTCGGCGGACCTCACCTACCGGCTCTCCCAGGCATCCCTGGTCCTCACCGCCCTCGTCCTCGCCCTCAACTTTCCCGATGGCTCCCTCGTCTCGTTCTCGGGGACGTTCGTCGCCGATCCGATGGCCGCGATCCTCAAGCTCGCGACCCTCGTGATCGGCTGGTTCCTGTTCTTCTACCTCAACGCTCACCTTCGCGTCCGGGGGAAGGCGCGCGGCGAGCACTTCATCCTGGGGCTGTTCGCGCTGCTCGGGATGATGGTCCTCGTGTCGGCCGCGAACCTCCTCACCGTGTACCTCGGGCTCGAGCTGCTCTCGCTCTCGCTCTACGCGATGGTCGCCCTCGACCGCGACTCGCCGGTCGCCGCCGAGGCGGCGATGAAGTACTTCGTGCTGGGGGCGCTCTCCTCCGGGATGCTGCTCTACGGGATGTCGATGGTGTACGGGGCGACGGGGACCCTGGACCTCGCCGGTGTCGGGGCGGCGGCGCAGGACCGGACCGACCTCATCCTCATCCTCGGGCTCGTGTTCGTGGTCACCGGCATCGCGTTCAAGCTCGGGGCGGCGCCGTTCCACATGTGGATCCCGGACGTGTACGAGGGCGCCGAGACCCCGGTCACCATGTTCGTCGGCACGGCGCCCAAGCTCGCCGCCTTCGCGATGGCGGTGCGGCTTCTCTCGGACGGTCTGTGGGGTCTGCACGGCGATTGGCAGGACATGCTGGTGGTGCTCGCGGTCCTTTCCATCGCGATCGGCAACGTCATCGCGATCGCGCAGGCGAACCTGAAGCGCATGCTCGCCTACTCGACGATCGCCCACATGGGATTCCTCTTCCTCGGGATCATTCCGGGGACCGAAGAGGGCTACGCGGCGGCGATGTTCTACGTCATCGTCTACGCGGTGATGGCCCTCGGCGCGTTCGGCATGATCATCGTGCTCTCGCGCGAAGGCTTCGAGGCGGATCGCATCGACGACTTCCGCGGGCTCAACGAGCGCAGCCCCTGGCACGCCTTCCTCATGCTGGTGCTCATGCTGTCGATGGCCGGGGTGCCGCCCTTCGTCGGCTTCTGGGCCAAGTGGTCGGTGCTGCGCGAGGTCATCGCGGCGGGCCATGTGTGGCTCGCGGTGGTCGCGGTCGTGTTCTCGGTGGTCGGGCTCTTCTATTACCTGCGCATCGTCAAGCTCATGTACTTCGACGAGCCGGGGGAGCCCGCTCTCGTGGTCGCGAACCCCCTGCGGCTCGTCATCAGCGTGAACGCCCTGAGCGTGCTCGTGGTCGGCCTCTTCCCCGGCGCCCTACTCGGCTGGTGCCTCGCCGCCCTCACCGGCGGCTGACCCTCCCGCCTCCCGTCACGTCTGCGGCTGCCGCGCTCCCCGACGGAGTCCCGCCGGCCCGTCGCGTCCGGCCCCCGCGTCCATGCGCCGGCCCGGACCCGGGTCGTCGAAGGATCGTCAGAGGGGGAGGGTCATGTAGATGCTGTAGGGGTCGGGGCGGTAGTCGGCGAAGGGGGGGCACTCCTCGAAGCCGAAGCGTTCGTAGAGCCTGCGGGCGGGCGCGAAGGCGTCCATCAAGCCGGTCTCGAGACTGAGCCGCCGGTACGAGCGTCGCCTCGCCTCGTCGATGAGGTGCTCGAGGATCCGTGCGCCGACGCCTTGGCGGAGATGGGCCTCCGCCGTTCGCATGGACTTGATCTCGCCGTGGTGCGGGTCAAGCTGCTTGAGCGCTCCGCAGCCGAGGAGCTCCCCGGCCTCCCACGCGGTCCACACCGTCATCTCCGGGGCGCGGAGCGCCTCGACGTCGAGGGCATGGACGCTCTCCGGGGGAGAGTGCCGGGCCACGTCGGCGAGATGCTCCGCGAGGAGGGCGAGGATCTCGGCCCCCCGGACATCGTCCTCGCGTATCTCCATGGCGCTTGCGGTCTCTCGGGTTCGGGTCGGCCAGCCCGGAAGTGTAATCGGGCGGGGAGGCGCCGCTCGCGGAGCGAGCGCCGATGGGCGGCGGTCAGGCCGATGGGGAGTCGCCCGTGAGGGCGCTCCGTACGTCCGTTCGGGCAAAGTCGTTTCCCTTGAAGAGGAGCGGCAGTCCTCGTTCACGCGCGAGCAGGCAGGCGAACATGTCGCCGAAGTTGAGCGCGGCCGGATGGTGCCCCTTGCCAAAGGCGCGGAACGCGTCGACCGCCTCCACGGCCTGCGTCGCGGTCACCGGTTCGACCTCCACGAAGGGCTGGCGCAGGAACGCCGGCACATCGGCGCGAAGCCGATCGGACCGGCCCGCAATCGCGGCCAGCTCGACCGCGGTCCCGGCGGACACCAGCGCCCGTCCCGCACGGCTGATCGTTTCGCTGAACAGGTCGCGCTCCGGTTCCTCCAGGAGGATCGCGAGGATTGCCGAGGTATCCAGGACGATCACCGGGGAAGCCCGCGCTCGTCGTAGAGAGCTTCCTGGAGGGTCAGGGACAGTGGCTTCCCGCGATCCGGCTCCGGGTCTCCTGCGAGCTCGGCGGCAATTGACGCTCCACGGCCTTCGAACTGCTTGAGCGACGCCAGAATCGACTTGGAGTCCATGAGAGAGACGCGGTCTTCAAGCGCCGCGAGGGCTTTCTCGATGACCGCGGTCTTGCGCCCCCGACCGCCCAACCCCATCTGCGCGGCGAGTCTCTCCACCCGTTCGTCGAGATCAGGCCGGTGAGTGAGGTTGAGCGCCATGTCGGGCAATCTCCATTGTAGTAATGACTGTAGTATAGGCGATGGCGATCCGATCGTGGCCGCCGGAAGTCGACTCGTAGCGACGTAGAGTCCCGATCGTGACCGTGGAACGGAGTTCGTGTCCGCCGGTTCGCGAGGTGTGCCGAGGGGCAGGCCGACGCCGTCCTCCCCCCTCGCGCTGGTGTGGAGCTTGACTCTTGCGCGGTGGGGTTCACAATTCAGGCGAGCTGGGTGCGATGGGGGTTCGCGCCGCTCCGCCGCTTCGCGGAGGGCGGCGGTTTCCCGCCCTGGAGGATGCACGATGCGACGTTCCGCACTCGTTTTCACGGCCATGCTCGCCCTCGCCGGCACCGCCGAGGCGGGGGGGAGGCATCACCACGGGCACGGGGGCGGCGATGCGGTCGCGTGGTTCGCGCTCGGCTCGTTCGTCACGCTCCTCTCGGTGGCCCATGCCCACCCCGCGCCGGCCCCGCAGGCGCACCACCATCGGTGGCACTTCCACGGACACCACCGGCATGCCCATCCCCTCCACCTGCATCCGCACGGGATCCATCCGCGCCCCCACCGGCATCACCGCCACGCCCGCGGGGTCCACCGCCACCGCCACGGGCATCACGCGCACCGCCACGGGCATCACGGATACCGTGGCCGCCATCTTGCCCACCGGGACGGGCGCCACGCCCCCCGTCACCGCCGAGTGGCTCCGGGGCCGCGCTTCCTCTCCGAACGGCACCGGCACGGGTCCGGCCCCTGGCACGTCCATCCGCTCGACCGCCCGCGCGCCCACCACCGGCACTGAACGGTGCCCGGAGCGGCCCGCGAGATGCCGACACTCCCGGCGAGGAGACATCACTGATCGTCATCGTTCCGAGGAGACGTCCGATATAGTTGCTCATATGCGGTGCGCGCCTCCTGCCGAATTCCTGGCGTTCGCGACTCGAATTCGGAACGGACGACCCGCCGCCCGACCCGATTCTTCCGTTTACCACGTTCGACCGCAGCTCGAGTGACCGCCATGCTCCGACCCGTCCCGACCATCACGCCGACCGGCTCCACCCTCGGCGCCACCGTCACCGACATCGACCTCGCCGCCATGGACGAGGCGACGTGGCGCCGGGTCGAGAACGCGTTTCATGAGCACGCCGTCCTCATCTTTCCCGACCAGGCGCTGAGCGAAGAGGCCCAGATCGATTTCGCGAGGCGTTTCGGCGACATCGAGCTCCTGCGGCCCGATCCGCAGACGCTGGCCGTGTCGATCAGCAATCAGAATCCGGACGGTTCGGTCGCCACGTCGAAGGAGTTCCGCTTCAAGTCGCTGCGCGGCAACGAGGGCTGGCATACCGACTCCTCCTACATGCCGCTCGCGGCAAAGGCTTCCGTGCTGTGCGCGCAAGTCGTTCCGCCGAGCGGCGGAGAGACCGAGTGGGCCGACATGCGCGCGGCTTACGGTGCGCTCGACGACGCCACCCGGGAGCGCATCGGCGGCCTCTCCGCGTACCACTCGCTCTATCAGTCGCAGGCCAAGATCGGCTACGAGATCGAGCCCGGGTCCGGCTACGGCTTCCACACCAAGGGCGCCCCGCTGAGGCCGCTCGTGAAGACCCACCCCGTCACCGGCCGCAAGTCGCTGTTCATCGGGCGTCACGCGTACCGCATACCCGGCATGGACCACGAGGAGGCACAGGGACTGCTTGACGATCTGGTCACGTTCGCGTGCCGTGCGCCGCGTACGCTCGCCCATCGCTGGCGAGCCGGCGATGTCGTCATCTGGGACAATCGTTGCGTGCTGCATCGCGCGCGGCCCTACGATTTCAGCCGGCCGCGGACCCTGCGCCACGTGCGGGTCGCCGGTGATCCGGCGAGCGAGCTCGCCTCGACCGGCCGGGACGAACGCGCCGGCGCCTTCGAGCCGTCGGCGTCGAACCGGTAGCCCCGGGACCCGCGAAGGCCGCATCGCCGCGCCGCCCGACCCGCCGGCTCGGGCCGGCAGGTTCCCCGACGGGGCGGGTTGCCGCCCACGCGGTGCCCCCACGATGAGCGCGGAGGACGGCAGGTCGGATTCGCGGAGCGCAATCCGACCCATGAGCTTCTCTGATCCGCATCCGATTCGGGAGCGTCGTTGAAGAAGACGCCCCGGGTCGGCCCTCGGGCCGCCCGGCAACTTGCCCGTTCGATGTCGTTTTCGGGACATTTCTGTTGAATCAAGGCATCCTGTCCGCGGCCGGCGGCGGAATCGCTCCCGGCCACCGCCGCGATCCTGCCCGGAGGGTTCATGCGTTCCTCGTCCCGTCTCGACCCCGGTGGTTCGGACCATCCCTCCGTCCGTGCCGCGGACTACGCCGCCCCCGGGGCGGTGTTCCATCGGCCGAGCCGGGCGTTCATGCCCGCCTACGAGGTCGCCTTCCTGCTCGTGCCGGGGTTCAACATGGTCTCCTTCGGGGCCGCCATCGGGCCCTTGCGCCAGGCGAACGACCTCAGCTCTTCGCCCATCTACCGCTGGCACCTGGTGAGCTTCGACGGCCGACCGGTGGTCTCCTCGAGCGAAGTCCGGGTGGAGGTGGACCACCCGGTCGCGCGTACCCCGGCCGCCGAGCTCGTGCTCGTGTGCAGCGGGCGCGACGTCCAGCACCACCTCGACCCGGCGGCCCTCAAGTGGCTGCGTTCGCTCGCCGCGAGACGCATCGCCCTGGGGGGGATCGACACCGGGTCGTACTTCCTCGCCAAGGCGGGGGTGTTGCGAGGGTACCGGTGCACCACCCACTGGGAGCACCGGGACACCATCATCGAGGAGCATCCGGAGACCGTCGTCACCCCCGGGGTGTGCCTCATCGACCGCGATCGGTTCACCTGCGCCGGCGGCGACGCGCCCACCGACCTCATGCTCAACTTCATCGCGAGCCAGCACGGGCATCCGCTCGCGGCCACGATCTCCGATCAGCTCGTGCACGATCGGATCCGCGACAGCCGCGACCGCCAGCGACGGCCCCTGGTCCAGCTCATCGGCACCGGGCAGCCTCGGCTCATCGACGCGGTGCAGCTCATGGAGGCGAACGTCGAGGAGCCGCTCTCCGTCGACCAGATCGCCCATCACGTGGGGTTGTCGCGCCGGCACCTCGAGCGGCTGTTCCACGAGCATCTCGGGAGCGTGCCGAGCGCGTACTACCTGCGGCTCCGGCTCGCCAGGGCCCAGCATCTCCTTTGCCAGACCACCATGGCCATCGCGGAGGTGGCGGAGGCGTGCGGGTTCGTGAGCGCGAGCCACTTCAGCAAGGTCTACAAGGACACCTTCGGGCATTCGCCGCGCGACGAACGGCGGCCGACGAGGATCCGGGAACGGTTCTCGGAGTAAAGCCGCGCCGCGGCTCCGGCCGCGGGGTGGGGAACCGCACCCGGGTCGGGAGCGTGAAGTCGGGAGCGCGGGGTCGGAGACCGGTCAGGGAAGCCCGGTCTTGCGGGGGTCGAACGCGTCGCGCACCCCCTCGAAGACGAAGATGAGGAGGGAGAGCAGCACCGCGAGCACCGAGAAGGCGGTGATCCCGAGCCACGGCGCGTGAAGGTTGGCCTTGCCCTGCGCGACGAGCTCCCCGAGCGACGGGGACCCGGGAGGCATCCCGAACCCGAGGAAGTCGAGCGAGGTGAGGGTCACGATCGACCCGTTGAGGATGAACGGCAGGAAGGTGAGGGAGGCCACCATCGCGTTCGGCAGCACGTGGCGGAGCATGATGGTGAGGTTGGCGACCCCGAGCGCCCGCGCCGCGCGAACGTACTCGAAGTTGCGCGCGCGCAGGAACTCCGCCCGCACCACCCCGACGAGGACCATCCAACTGAATAGCAGCATGATGAGGAGCAGCCACCCGAAGTTCGGCTCGACGACGCTCGCGAGGATCATGAGGAGGTACAGCTCCGGCAGGCTCGACCAGATCTCGATGAAGCGCTGGAACCCGAGGTCCACCCACCCCCCGAAGTATCCCTGCACCGCGCCCGCGAGCACCCCGATCACGGTGCTCGCGAGGGTGAGGGCCAGACCGAACAGCACCGAGATCCGGAACCCGTAGATTGCCCGGGCGAGCACGTCGCGCCCCTGGTCGTCGGTGCCGAGCCAGTTCTCGCGGGAGGGCGGGGAAGGGGCCGGGGAGGTGAGG
>JAJECB010000297.1 GCA_022822245.1 Gammaproteobacteria bacterium | reverse complement strand
AACCGGTACGCGGTCCGGCCCGGGCTCGGCGCGGTGGTGTTCACCAACAACGACAGCGCGTGGCGGGCCGCGCTCGACCTCGCGGCCGCGAAGATCGAGGTGGCGGCCATCGTGGACGCGCGGCCGCAGCCCGAGGGGCCGTTCGCGGAGCCGGTCGAGGCGGCCGGGATCCCGGTGCTGGCCGGACATGCGGTGGTCGACACGAAGGGGCGGGGCGCGCTCCGGCGGGTGCGCGCGGCCCGTCTCGACGGGAGCGGCGCGGTCGACTTCGACTGCGATCTCCTCGCCGTTTCAGGAGGTTGGAACCCGAACCTCCACCTTCACGCGCAGTCCGGGGGGCGGCCGCGCTTCGACGAGGCCCGCGGCTGCTTCCTCCCCGGCCCGCCGGTGCAGGCGGAGGCCGCGGCGGGTGCGTGCCGGGGCACGTACCGCCTCGACGCCTGCGTGCGCGAGGGCGCGCAGGCGGGCCGCGAGGCAGCCCTCGCGGCCGGCTTTCGGGACGTCGGGGTCATCTCCGCCCCGCCGACGGACGAGGAAGGGACGACCGATTCGGCGCCGGTGTGGGCGGTCCACGCGCGGCGCGCACGGCCGCGCAAGGCCTTCGTCGACTTCCAGAACGACACCACCGCCGCCGACCTCGCCCTCGCGGTGCGCGAAGGCTTCGAGTCCATCGAGCATATCAAGCGGTACACCCTGCTCGGGTTCGGCACCGACCAGGGGAAGACCGGAAACGTGAACGGCATGGCCCTCGCGGCGGGCGCGCTCGGACGTTCCCCGGGGGAGGTCGGCACGACGACGTTCCGCCCGCCCTACACCCCGGTCACCTTCGGGGCGGGGGCGGGTCTCGCCACCGGCGAGTTCCACGATCCCCTCCGGGTGACCCCCATGCACGAGTGGCACGAGGAGGCGGGGGCGGTGTTCGAGCCGGTGGGGCAGTGGCTGCGCCCCTGGTACTTCCCGCGGCCGGGCGAGGACATGCATGCGGCGGTGGCGCGGGAGTGCCGGGCGACGCGCGAGGGGGTGGGGCTCTTCGACGCGTCCACCCTCGGCAAGATCGACATCCAGGGCCCGGACGCGGCCGTCTTTCTCGACCGCATCTACACCAACGACTGGTCCGATCTCGCCATCGGACGGTGCCGCTACGGCCTGATGCTGGGCGAGGACGGCATGGTGATGGACGACGGGGTCACCGCGCGCCTCGGCGAGCACCACTTCCTGATGACCACCACCACCGGCGGCGCCGCGCATGTCCTCGGGTGGCTCGAGCAGTGGCGGCAGACGGAGTGGCCGGAGCTCCGGGTCCGGTTCACCTCCGTGACCGACCAGTGGGCCACGATCGGGGTCGCCGGTCCCCGGAGCCGCGACCTCGTCGCGTCGCTCTGCGAGGAGGTCGACCTCGAGCCGGATTCGTTCCGGTTCATGCAGTTCCGGGAAGGGGTGTTCGCGGGGGTGCCGTGCCGCGTTTTCCGCATCAGCTTCACCGGCGAGCTGAGCTACGAGATCAACGTGCCGGCCGACTACGGGCGCTACGCGTGGGACCGCATCGTCGAGCGCCGCGAGGAGTTCCCGATCACCCCCTACGGCACCGAGACGATGCACGTGCTGCGGGCGGAGAAGGGCTTCATCGTGGTCGGGCAGGAGACGGACGGATCGGTGACCCCGGTCGATCTCGGGATGGAATGGATCCTGTCGAAGAAGAAGGACTTCCTGGGCCGGCGGTCCCTCGAGCGAAGCGACTGCCGGCGGGCCGGCCGCCGGCAGCTTGTCGGGCTCGCGACCACCGACCCGAACGAGGTTCTCCCGGAGGGGGCCCAGCTCGTGGAGGAGCCGTTCACCTTCCTCCCCGCGCCGATGGTGGGGTACGTGACGTCGAGCTACTGGAGCCCGAACGTCGGGCGCTCCATCGCGCTCGCGCTCGTCGCGGGGGGGCGGGAGCGCTCGCGCGTGTTCGCGGCGCTCGAGGACGGGCGGTTCGTCCCGGCGGAAGTGGTCTCGCCGGTGTACTTCGATCCCCGCGGGGAGCGCCAGCGTGGCTGAACCGCGCCGTGAAAGTCCACCCTGCGGTGCGGTTCACCTCTTGACACGGGGTCATGTCCCGGGCGCCGGGGTCGGAGGTCGGCATGGCTGAACCGCGCCGCGAAAGTCCACTGGGCCGTGCGCCGGCCGCGCCGCCGAACCGCCTGATCGAGTGGCCGAGCCTCCGGGTGGAGGAGCTTGCGTTCCGTGCCATCTTCGTGCTGCACGGTCGGACCGGCGTCCCGAGGTTCGCCCAGGGCGTCGCCCGCGTGCTGGGGCGTCCGCCGCCGGACGCCCCCAACACCTTCGTCCAGACCCGGTTCGGCTCCGAGGGGGTCGCGATTGCGTGGACGGGTCCCGAGGAGTGGCACGTGATTGGCCAGGAGGAGGGGACGAGCGGGCTGCGGGTCGCCCTCCGGCAGGCGATCCCGGAAACGGACGGGGCGGTGGTCGAAGTGAGCAGCGGCTTCACCCTGTTCTCGATCGAGGGCCGGCAGGCCCGCGACCTCATCGCGGCCGGCTGCCCCATCGACGTTCACCCGCGCGCGTTCGGTCCCGGCCGCTGCGCCCAGACCCTCTTCGCTCGGACCGGAGTCACCCTGCTGCAGCGCGACGAGACACCGCGCTTCGAGATGATGGTGCGCCGCAGCTACGCGCGGTGGCTCTGGCGATGGATGGAGGTGTCGGCCGAGATGGTCGCGGTAGAATAGGACGCATGGGTGAATCCGAGCCGGGCGCGCATATTTCACCGATGTTCTGCTGCGGATGCCAATCCACTCGCGGTGGCGGGCCATACTCTCTCAAGCCGCTTCAACAGCGCGCAAGCGCTAGTGTCGACTACCTGCTGCGCTCCGCAGTCCCTGCTTCGCTTGCAGGCCGGGCAATCCATCCATGGATTGCCCGCTCGCCGGGACGAAGCGCCACCGGCGCTTCGTCCGGTTCCGGCTCACCCTTCAGCGCCTTTCGGTCCGTTCGACCCACCACCGCGGCGGCTTGGCACCCTCGCGACGAACATCGGTGAAACATGCGCGCCAGCTCCCCTCCGTCCGACCGCACGCTCGACGCGAAGGGGCTCGACTGCCCCCTGCCGATTCTCAAGACGAAGGTTGCGCTTTCGAGGATGAAGGCGGGGGAGGTGCTCCACGTCGCGGCCACCGATCCCCACTCCGTGATCGACTTCAAGGCGTTCTGCGCCCGTACCCCGCACGAGCTCGTGCACCACCTCGAACACGGCGATCTCTTCGAGTTCTGGGTGAGGAACGCGGGCCCCGCGTGAGCCGCCCGCAATTCCCGGCGATGTCCCGTCCCGGACGCGGGTCCGCGCCTGCGCGCTTGCCCCATGGCGCAGCGGGGGGCGACCGGTGAAGCGCACGATCGGGCTGCTCGCGGTCTGCCAGGCGCTGATGATGACCAGTCAGACGATGGTCGTCACGACCTCCGCGCTCGTCGGGTTCGCCCTCGCCCCGGTCCACTCGCTCGCGACGCTCCCCTACGCGCTCCAGTTCATCGCGGTCATGACCGTCACCTACTTCGCCTCGCTCCTGATGGGCCGGATCGGCCGGAAGCGGGGGTTCCTCCTCGCGTCCGTGGTGGGGTGCGTGGGGGCGTCGGTCGCGACGGGCGCGATAGTGGCCGGCTCCTTCGCGTTCTTCTGCCTCGGTAGCTTTCTCTTCGGGGTGTTCTTCGCGTTCAGCCAGTACTATCGTTTCGCGGCCGCCGAGGCGGCTACCGACGAATACCGCAGCCGGGCGATTTCCTACGTCCTCGCGGGCGGGGTGGTCGCGGGGTTCGCGGGCCCGTGGATCGCGGCGAGCACTCGCCTCGTCGTTGCCGGCGCGGAGTTCGCCGGCAGCTACGCCGCGATGCTCGTGCTCTACCTCGTGAGCGCCCTCATTCTCGGCTTCATCCGCTTCCCGGACACCGCGGCCACCGCGGGCGACGGCGCGCCACCCCGGCCCCTCGCCGTCGTCGCCCGTCAGCCTTCCTACGTCGTGGCCCTCCTCGCCTCGGTGGTCGCCTACGGGTCGATGAACCTCGTCATGGCCGCGACACCGCTCGCGATGCAGGCACGGGCGTTTTCCACCGAGCAGATCAGCTTCGTCATCAGTTGCCACGTCCTCGGGATGTTCGCGCCCGCCTTCATCACCGGACACCTCATCCGCTGGTTCGGGGTATTGAACGTGATGCTGTGGGGCGCGGTGCTGCTCGCGGCCTGCGTGGTGGTCAACCTGCTGGGGGAGACGACCGGAAACTTCTGGATCTCGCTGACCCTGCTCGGAGTCGGCTGGAACTTCCTGTTCACCGGCGGAACGACCCTCCTCACGACCACCTACCGGCCGGCGGAGCGGGCCCGCGCCCAGGGGCTCAACGACTTCATCGTCTATACGGTGATCTCGTTCACCGCGGTAGGCTCGGGCGGCTTCCACGCCTGGTTCGGCTGGCAGGCGATCAACGTCGGGGTGACGCCGTTCCTCGTGCTCGCCGGCGCGCTCGTCATCTGGCTCCGCATCCGGGACCGCGCGGCCCCCGTCCCTTCCTGAACGCTTCCGCCTCCCATCCTCCCTCTGGCGCGAGGGGTGCCGTCCCCGTCAGCCGGCGACCATGAGGTAGCGGCGGGCGACCTCCTCGTCCGCGTCGAACTCCGCCACCGTCCCGGAGAAGACGATCCGGCCCCGGTCCACGACGTAGATGCGGTCCGCCGTCTCGTGGACGAGGTGGAGCTGCTGCTCGGACAGCAGCATCGAGACGCCGAGCGACTTGAGGTGGCCGATGGCCTCCACCACGCTTTGCGCGACGAGGGGGGCGAGCCCCTCGTGCGGCTCGTCGAGGAGGAGGAGGCGCGGGTTGGTGAGGAGCGAGCGCGCGATGCTCAGCATCTGCTGCTGGCCGCCGCTCAGGTTCCCCGCGAGGCGTCCCCGGAACTCGGCGAGCGGCGGGAACAGCTCCTCCACCCGGGCGGGCGTCCAGTAGCCGGCGCCGGTGCCCGCGAAGGAGCGGGGCACGGTGAGGTTCTCGGTGACGGTGAGGCTCGCGAACACCCGCCGGTCCTCGGGGACGTAGCCGATCCCCCGCCGGACCACCTCGTGGGGGGCGAGGCCGGCCAGGTCCTCGTCCCCGAAGCGCACGCTCCCGCCGGTCACCGCGATGATGTCCTGAACGATGCTGCGAAGGGTGCTCGTCTTGCCCGCCCCGTTCCGGCCGACGATGCACACCACCTCCCCCTCGTCGACCACGAGGTCGACCCCGTGCAGGGCCTGCGCGTGGCCGTAGGCGGCCTCGACCCCCGCGAGCTCGAGCATCACCGGCGGCCCCCGAGGTAGATCTCCTGCACCTCCTCGTTGCCCGCGATCTCGTCCGGCGTCCCCTCCGCGAACACCCTTCCGAGGGCCATCACGGTGATGGACTCGGCGGCCCGGAACACCGCGTCGATGTCGTGCTCGACGAAGACGAGGGTGAGACCGCGGTCGCGGGCGACGGAGAGCACGAGCTCGATGAGCTCCTGGCGCTCCCCGAGGCCCATGCCGGCGGTCGGCTCGTCGAGGAGGAGGAGGGTGGGGCGGGTCGCGAGCACCATCCCGAACTCGAGGCGCTTGCGGTCCCCGTGCGAGACGTCGTCCACCACCTGGTCCGCGCAGTGGGTGAGGCCGATGGTGTCGAGGTCCGCCATGGCCGGCTCGCGGAGCCCGCGGAGCCGGGCCGCGTCGAGCCCGAACCACCGCCCGCCCCCCGCGTGGTGCGCGTACAGCATGTTGTCGAGGACCGTCATCCGGCGGAAGGTGCTCGAGATCTGGAAGGTGCGGCCGACCCCGAGCTTCGCCACCTGGTGCGGGTGCTGGCGGCCGAGCCGCCGCCCGTGGACCTCGACGGTGCCCCCGTCGGCGACGAGCTGCCCGCCGAGCACGTTGATGAGGGTGGTCTTGCCGGCTCCGTTCGGGCCGATGACGGCCCGGATCTCCCGCGGGGCGACCTTGAGGTCCACTCCGTCGAGGGCCACGAACTGCCCGAAGCGCTTGACGAGCCCCCGCACCTCGAGCGCGGCGGCCGCGTTCCCGGGAGCCGGCGCGGCAGCGCTCATGCGGCGCGCCCCCGAAGCCGCGCGACGACTGTCGCGACGAGACCCGCGATCCCGGCCGGGGAGACGAGCACCACGAGGACCAGGATGACCCCGATGACGAGTTGCCAGTATTCGAAGTAGTGGGCCATCACGTTGTCGAGGAGCTTGTAGACGATCGCCCCGTAGATCCCCGCCCCGAAGCTGTAGAGCCCCCCGAGGAGGACCATGACGAGGCCGTCGATGGTGAACAGCACCCCCACGTACTCGGGGAACACGTTCCCGTGGAAGATCCCGTAGAGGGTCCCCGCGACCCCGGAAAGGAACGCGGAGATGACGAACGCCGCGAGCTGGACGCGCTTGCGGCCGTGTCCCATCGCCGCCGCCCGCACCGGGTTCTCGCCGACGGCCCGGATGGTGAGGCCGAGGGGGGCGTGGACGACCCGCCACAGGGCCAGGATGCAGACGGTGACGACCACCAGCACGACCACCCCGAACCACGCCGGAGAGAGCCCCAGCATCGCCGGCACGTGTCCCGAGATCCCCGAATCACCGCCCGTGAAGTCGAACCACTGGAAGACGATCGCGAAGGTGATCTCCGCGCACGCGAGGGTGAGCATGGCCGCGTAGATGGCCGTCAACTGCACGCAGAGCGCGCCGTAGATCAGGCCGAACAGCGCGCTCGTGAGCGGTCCGGCGAGGATCCCGGCCCAGATCGGCCACCCGAACTTCGCGATGGTGATGGCGAGCCCGTACGCGCCGAGCCCGAAGTAGACCGCGTGCCCGAACGAGACCATCCCGCTGTAGCTGAGGAGGAGGTTCAGGGCGCTCGCGTAGAGGGCGAAGATCATCACCTCGATGATCGCGAACGCGACGAGAGGGGGCGAGAGGTGGAGGGCGACCGCGACGAGGACGAACGCGGCCGCGACGAGGCGCCAGTCGATGGACCAGGCGTCGCTCCGGCGTGGTTGCTCCGCGGCCATCCGCTTGGCTCCCCGCTTCCTACTCGCCGGTACGCCGGAGCGACCGGAAGAGCAGCACCACGGCCATGAGGAGGAAGATGATGACCATGGACAGACGCGGCGCCCAGAGCAGGCCCAGGGACTTGACCACCCCGACCCCGAGGGCGGCGAAGAGCGCTCCGTAGAGGTTCCCGAGGCCGCCGATCACGACCACGATGAAGGCGAGGACGATGACCCGGGCGTCGAGCAGGTAGTTCACGCTCTCGAATGCGGCCGCGAACCCGCCCGCGATTCCGGCGAGGAATGAGCCGACGGCGAAGACGGCGGTGAAGACGTGCGCCTGGTTGATGCCGAGGAGGGCGACCATGCCGCGGTCGTCGGTGGCGGCCCGGAGCACGATCCCCGCACGGGTGAACTTGAGCACCGCCCACAGGGCGACGAGGACGAGGACGCCCACCGCCACCATCGCGAGCTGGTAGGTCGGGAGGAACATCCCCCCCGTGATGACCGCCCCCGAGAGGGCGTCGGGAAGCACCACGGTCACGTCGTCGAGCCCCCAGAAGAACTTGGTCAGATCCCGGATGATGAGCACCGCGGCGAGGGTCAGCACGAGCTGCATGAGCTCCTCGGCGTGGTAGACGCGGCGCAGGAAGACGAGCTCGAAGACGAGCCCGATGAGGGCGACGAGCACTCCGCACAGGAGAATGCTCGTGAAGAACCCGCCCGGGGTGCCGGCCGCGATCCAGGGGTGGATCTGGTAGGTGAGGAACGCCCCCAGCATGTAGAACGAGCCGTGGGCGAAGTTGACGATGCGCGAGACCCCGAAGATGAGGGTGAGGCCGGAGGCGATGAGGAAGAGGAACACTCCCTCCATCAGCCCCTGAAGGACCTGGACGATGAGCATGCGCGGGTCGCCGACCGGCCGCTACGGCAAGGAGGAGGAGGGGGAGGGGGCGGTTCGCCGCCGAGCGGAACCGCCCGGAGCGGCGGCGCCGCTCCGGGCAGTGCCGATCCCGGCCTAGCCCTTGGCGGCCGCCGTGCGGAGGGCCTCGACCGTCGCCTCGTCGGGGAGGGTGACGTCGCCGGGAATGACGTTCACGTCCGTCATCACCGGGAACGGATAGTCGTCCGTCATCTTCGTCACCCCGATGAAGCTCGGCGCGTTGAAGGTGTTGTCGATCATCCGCATCCGGATCTCGCCCCGCAGGGTGTCGAAGGACATCGCGCCGAGCGCCTCGCGGAGGGCGGCCGGATCGGCGCTCCCCGCCTTCTCGAGCGCGCCCGCGATGATGTACATCACGTCGTAGCCGAGGATCCCCCAGTCGTTGGGGTACTCGCCGTCATGGGCGCCCTGGTACTTCGCGACGAACTCCTTGGCCGCGTCCGTCGTCAGGGCGTAGAACGGCCCCCGCGCCCAGCCGTGCACCCCGTCCGGGATGTCCCGCCCGAGCGACATGTAGCTCTCCGTCGAGAGGAAGGTGAGCAACTCGGTGCGCTGGAGCAGCCCGTAGGCCTTGCCCTGCTTGATGAGGCTGTTGGTGCCGCTTCCGAACATGACGGCCATGATGAGGTCCGGCTCGTCGGCGAGGGCGGCGGTGATGTAGGAGGTGAGGTTCGTCTCCCCGATCCGCGGCCAGAGCTGGCGGGCGATCTTCGCGTCCGGGTTGAGCTTGGCGAGCTCCTCGGTGAACACCTTGACGGTGGTGCGGCCCCACTCGTAGTCGAGGCCCATGGTGACGATGTTCTTCCAGCCCTTGCGCGCCGCGTACTCGGCGAGGGCCTTCCCCTCCATCAGGGTGTGGGGCTGGGTCTGGACCACGAACGGGTGGCCGAAGTCGATGGTGGCCTTGTGGGTCCCGCTGATCGCGCTGAAGAGCGGCACCCCGTACTGCTTCGCGATCGGGTTGATGGCCATGAACAC
>JAJECB010000529.1 GCA_022822245.1 Gammaproteobacteria bacterium | reverse complement strand
GGGCTTGATGATGTTGGCTTCGATGCGGCGAAGCTCGATGATCGGCAGGGCCTGCATGAGGGGTCTCCGGAGGCGGCGAAGGCGGCATAGACTTCGCACCCGGCAGCCGCGAAGTCAAGCCGGTCCGGGGTTTCCGGCCGGAGATCGGCGGGACCGCGTCCCGGGGACGCCGGCGCAGCCCGGGCGGCGGGCGCGGGGCGCGGGGCGCGGGTCCGGTCACGGGCCGGGAACCCGGCCGCCGGCGGGCGGAACGAACGGCAGCGCAGCGCCGCACGGCGGCGAGGCAGGAAGGACGAGGAACGTGGCTGCATCCGGTCCATACGTGGTGGAAGCGCGGGGACTCCTCAAGCGCTATGGCGACGACACGGTCGTCGACCACATCGACCTCCGGGTGCCGCGAGGCGGGTGCTTCGGGCTGCTCGGGCCGAACGGGGCGGGCAAGACCACCACCCTTCGCATGATCCTCGGCCAGTCCCCCCCGAGCGGCGGCACCCTCGACGTGCTCGGCGAATCGATGCCGGCGGCGGGTCGCCGGGTGCGGGCGCGAATCGGGGTCGTGTCGCAGGACGACAACCTCGACCCGGACTTCACGGTGATGGAGAACCTCGAGGTCTACGCCTCCTATTTTCCGCACCGCCTCCGCCGTCCGCTCCGGCCCTACCTCGAGTCGCTCCTCGAGTTCGTCGCCCTCGAGGATCGTGCCGGCTACCGGATCCCGGCCCTCTCGGGCGGCATGCGCCGGCGCCTGGTGATCGCCCGTGCCCTCGTGAACGATCCCGTCCTCCTCATCCTCGACGAGCCGACGACCGGCCTCGACCCCCAGATCCGCCATCTCATCTGGGCGCGTCTTCGCGCCCTCACCGAACGGGGGACCACCGTGCTCCTCACCACCCACTACATGGAGGAGGCGGAGCGACTCTGCGACCGGGTCGCGATCATCGACCGGGGCCGGATCCTCGCCGAGGACGTGCCGCGGGCGCTGGTGGAGGGGGAGGTCGAGCCGAGCGTCATCGAGGTGCGGGCGGGCGAGCTTCCGCTGCCGCCGGAGATCGCCCGCCAGGCCCGGGTCGAGACGGTGGACGGCGTGTGGCACTGCCATACGAGCGAGCCGGGGGCGGTGCTCGCGAGCCTTCGCGATCACCCCGAGCTCCAGTACCTTCACCGGCCCGCGAACCTGGAGGACGTGTTCCTCCGGCTCACCGGGCGCGAGCTCCGGGACTGATCGGCGTGGAAGGACGGGCCGGCGGTCACTGGCGCCTTCCCGCGCCGCGCGCGCTGACCCTGGCGGTGTGGCGGCGCAACGCCCGGGTGTGGCGCCGCCTGGTGGTGTCGAACCTCCTGTTCCACTTCGGCGAGCCGGTGCTGTATCTGCTCGGGCTCGGCTTCGGCCTCGGGCGCTTCATCGGCGAGATGGACGGGATCGACTACTTCGCGTTCCTCGCGTCGGGGCTGGTCGCCTCGTCGGCGATGATGTCGGCGTCGTACGAGGGGATCTACTCGGCGTATACCCGCATGGTCCCCCAGAAGACCTACGACGGGATGCTCGCGACGCCCCTGGAGGTGGACGACATCGTCGCGGGGGAGATGCTCTGGTGCGCCACCAAGGGCTGCATCTCGGGCGGCTCGATCCTGCTCGTCGCCTCGCTGCTCGGGGCGGTCTCGGGCGCCGAGGCCCTGCTCTGCCTCCCGCTCCTCCTCCTCGTCGGCCTCGCCTTCGCCGGTCCCGCCCTCGCGATGAGCGCGGTCTCGCCGTCCTACGATTTCTTCAGCTACTACCTCACCCTCGTCATCACCCCGATGTTCATCCTGTGCGGGGTGTTCTATCCGGTCACGTCGCTGCCCGACGTGGTCCAGCAGGCGGTGCTGGCGCTGCCCCTCACCCACGCCGTCGCCCTGGTGCGCCCGCTCGCGACCGGGGTTCCGGTCGAGCACGCGTTCGCGCACCTCGCGGTGCTCGCCGGTTTCGCGGCGGCCGGCTTCTACGTCTCCGTCGCCCTCGTCCGCCGCCGCTTCGTCGTGTAGCCCGAAAGCACCATCGTCGCCGGAGCGTCGGGCGCTTCGGATCAGGGCTGCCTGGCGGCCCGGCGGAATCCCGGCCCGACGAAGGTCGCGGCGGCGAGGGTGGCAAGTCCGGTGAGTGAGGTGACGGTGAGGGTGCGGGCCGGTCCCAGCCATTCGGAGAGGGCGCCGACGAGCAGGATGCCGAGCGGCGCGAACCCGATGCTGAGCGTGAGGAGCCCCATCAAGCGCGAGCGCATCTCGGGCGGGGTGCCGTGCATGAGCAGGGTTCCCTGCATCGCCGCGAAGCCGGACACCGCGAGACCGGCGAAGAACAGAATGGGGATCGAGGCCGCGAACCAGGTGGAGAGCGAGAACAGGAACACCATCGCGAGGAAGCCGGCGGCCCCCGTGGCGTACACCGGCCGGTACCACGCGGGGCGGACGAACGTCGCGAGAACGAGCGAGCCGAGGAACGCCCCGAGCCCTTCGGTCGCCATCATGAACCCCACCCGCACCGGGTCGAGGCCGAGGACCTCCTCGCCGATGACGGGGGCGATCGAGATGTAGGAGAACCCGAAGAGGTTGACGATGAGGGTGACGGTGAGCACCGCGAGGACGACGGGATTGCCGCGGGCGAACGCGACGCCGTCGGAGAGGATGCGCGTGAAGCGCACGGTGGGGGAGGGGGCTTCCCTTCTGGCCCGGTGCCGGAGGCGGGTAGCGTTCAGGAAGCTCGCGCCGTTGAGGAGGATGGCGAGGGCGTAGACGCCGGCGATGCCGTGCCAGTGGAGCAGGGCGCCCCCGGCGATCGGGCCGATGGCCCGGGTCGCGTGGACGGTCGCCATGTCGAGGCTCATCGCGACCGCGAGGCGCCGGTTCCCCGCGATCTCGCCGAGGAGGGTCCGCCGGACCGGGTGGTCCATGGCCCATGTGCATCCGCTCAGCACCGCCCCGGCCGCGACGTGCCAGAGCTCGAGCCGGCCGGTGTGGGCGAGGGCGAAGAGCACCGCGGCGGCGACCGTGAGCACCGCGAAGTTGATTGCGAGCAGCCGCTTGCGATCGAGACGGGCGGCGAGGGCGCCGACCGGCGCGCCGATCAGCATGGAGGGGAGGGTGCGGGCGAAGAGCATCACGGTCACCAGGAACGGCGAGCCGGTCTCGTGGAACGTGTAGAGGCCGATGGCGAGGGTCTCGAGCCAGCGGATCGTTCCGCTGAACCCTCCCGCGAGCCAGATCCGGAGGAAGTCGGCCCGCCGGAAGAGCGCGAAGCGTCCGGGCCGGGACCGCGGCCGGTTCCGGGTCGGGGGTCGGCGGGCCGGCGCGTCGGGGGTGTCGGACCCGCCCGGGGCGCGAGGCGTGCCGGTGGCGTCGGGCCCGCC
>JAJECB010000345.1 GCA_022822245.1 Gammaproteobacteria bacterium | reverse complement strand
CAACATCCACCACTACTTCATCGACAACGTGATCTGGCGCCGCGACAACCCCGAGGCCCGTCGATATCTGTTCACCGCATCCGGCCGCCCCGCCCAATCGGAGAGCGGGGCGGCTAGACCCAAACCGACGGCTGGCACCGTCGGCTCACTCCGTAGCACTCCCACACAAGGAGCAATGCGATCATGAGCAAGCACGTATCGAAGCACAAGGCGCGGCGGTTTCGCCGCTTCCTCCGAGCCACCAAGGCCGTCTCCGCCCTGGAGTACGCGATTCTGGTCGGTGTCATCGCGGTTGCCATCGGCGCCGCACTAGCTGCATTTTCGGGAAAAATTGGAGACGTCATGGAGAATATCGGCGATAACGTTTCCACCATCAACACCCCCGCGGGTACAACTATCAACGCCCCGTCACCTTGAGCGTCTAGCCAGCCCAGCTCCAGATGGATGGTAAGTGAGCAATTCTCCTCGCTTCGGATCTCTCGTAGCGAGGAGAATCTTTCCCCTGCTACCGGTTAGAAGTTTCCATAGAACCGGAGTCGCTCAATTGAAAGAATCTCGGGCAGTTCCACAGCTATACAATTCATGCTGCGGTGCCCCACCGTTTCGGTGGAGTCCGCGATTCGGTTTCTGCTCTCGGATCCCCGATTCTGGCTGGTGGTCATCGCAAGCAGCAGTCTCGGCGGCGGTTACCGCGTTCAGCGGCAGGTACAGAGCCCCGCTCACTGTGGTTGCGGGAAAGAGCGGAGCCGAAATTCGATGAAGATGATGCAGAGCACGACAGATGTCACGATGGGAACGAAATGCGTTCAGCCGCGTGTCCATCCCGCGTGGCTGCGCAATGCCAAGTTCGACAGCGCGTTCATCTTCGGGGGGATCGGACTCGCGCTCCTGGCCGGGACGGCGATCGTGATCGAGCCGTCGCTGTTCTACCCGATCCTGCTCCTGGAGATCTGGCTGCTCGGATACCACCACGTGATCTCCACCTTCACCCGGCTCTGCTTCGACCGGGCGAGCTTCGAGGAGCGCGGGTGGCTGATCACGCACCTCCTGCCCATCGTTGCCCTGACCACCATCGTCGTCGCCTGGCAGATCGGCCTATGGGTTATCGCCACCATCTACTTCTATTGGCAATGGTGGCACTACACACGGCAGAGCTGGGGAGTTTCTCGAGCGTACCGTCGGGCCGACCCCGCCGCCCTGTATGAAGACGGCTGGCTGGACCGGGCCATCTTCTATGCTATCCCGCTCTACGGAATTCTGAACCGGTCGAGCGAGAACCACACACACTTCCTCGGCATGGAGCTGTGGACGGTGCCCGTTCCCGTGCCCGTCGCGAGTCTTGCGGGGTACGTGGCCGCCGTCCTGTTGATGGTGTGGGCCGCGAGGCGGGTCGTGGCCCTGTACCAGGGGCGCCTCGCAGCGGTGCACCCCCTGTACATGTTGACCCACATCGCGATCTTCAACGTCGCCTACGTGTGGCTGGAGGACATCAATTTCGGCTTCCTGATGGGCGCCTTCTGGCACAGCAGCCAGTACATCCTCTTCGTGTGGATGCAGAACCGCCGCCGCTTCGAGGAGGGCATCGACCCTCGGGCGCGCTTCCTCTCGTACCTCAGCCAGCCGGGGCGGGTCTGGCTCTACCTGCTGGCTTGTGTCGTGATCACCGGTATCGTCTACGGCGGCCTGCTCAGAGCCATCGACTGGCTGTTCTTCGCCGGCGTCTCCGCCACCATCGTCCTGTACCAGATCGTCAACTTCCACCACTACATCGTCGACGCCATCATCTGGCGCACACCCAGGCCCGCCGCCCCGCTTCCGGCGCGCTGATCCGCTGGCCGTCCCGATGAAATCCGATGCAGGCGTTTGGAGAGGAGGAGCGAGCCGATGAGCCTCGTTCAGGCCGCGCAGTTGCCAGATGAGGGCGAGAGCGCCCGCAGTCACCCGCCGGAAAGCACCGCGACCCAGGTCCGGAGCGTGCGCGAGCGCGACGAGCATCGGCACGAGCCCGAGGCCCGGCCGTCCGCCGAGTATCTGCGCCACGCGGCGCGCACGAGCGGCCGGAGCCCCGTCTCGATCGCCTTCGAGTACCTCAAGCTCCACCGGGGACGAGGCAAGCTCACCTTGCCGGAGTACGTCCGGTACGGGGTGTACGACCCGACCCACACCGAGGATGAGCGGAGCCGGTTCCTCGGCGAATTGCCGCACTGGCCGATCGCCGGTCAATGCTGCGATTTCACCTGGCAGGCCACTACCGAGGACAAGTGGCTGTGCGCCCGGCTTCTGGAGCGCTCGGGGGTGCCCGTGCCTCCCACGGTGGCCATCATCGATCGAAGCGCCCGTGCGTACCCCGGCACGCGGACGATCCGCACCCCGGCCGCTCTCCGCGAGCTCGTCCTTGCCCACACCCGCGAGGGCGACGCGCTCTTCGGGAAGGTGAACCGGGGGGTCGCGAGCTTCGGTGCCTTCCTCGTGACGGAGGGTGACCGCGACCGGCTGCACGTCCACGGCGAGGGCTGGATGGACTACGAGACCTTCCTCGCGCAGGTCGTCGGCGACACTCCCTACCTGCTCCAGCGCCGGGAGCGCAACCATGCCTCCTTCGCCGGCTGGACCGAGTACCTCGCGACGGTGCGCGTCTACCTGCTCCTGAGCGAGGGGGGGGGGAGGGCGGAGATCCCGTTCACCGTCCTGAAGCTCCCCTCGGCGGACAACGTCGCCGACAACTTCTGGCGGCCCGGCAACCTCGTCTGCGATCTCGACCCCGAAACGGGGACGATCCGGACGGCGCGCACCATGGACGCCTTCGGCACCACCGGCCACGAGGCGCACCCGGCGACAGGCGCCTTGCTCGTCGGCGAGGCCCTGCCCGCGTGGGATCAGGTGCTCGACCTCGCCCGGGCCACCGCCCCCATTTTCGCCCCGGTTCGCTACCAGTCGATGGACATCGCGATCACCAAGGTGGGCCCGCTGCTCGTCGAGATCAACACCGGCGGCTGTTTCTCCCTCCCGCAGTTCGCCACCGGCCGCGGCTTCCTCACCGATGAAGTCCGCGAATTCTTCCGGGAGTGCGGCTATGCCAAGGTCTGACGCCGGCACATCCCCCGTCACGACTCCCCGCGGAGCGCCAGCCGTGATGTCGCCCGCACGACAGACGCTTGCTCGTCAAACGGTGCTGGACATGAGGGGAGCGAACATCAACGGCATCGCAGCGGTCAAGCGCGCGCCCGACGTTTGCCGCACCGCTGCCGACAGTAAGTATGTATATGGCGCGGCGCCAGCGTCAGTCCGGCGAGGTGCGGTTCTGCGCCGCGGCCGTCTCGCACAGCCGCGCCACTTGGGCGAGCAGCTCCTCGCCGACCTCGCATTCCAGAATCCACTCGCCGACCTCGCCCAACCGCTCCGGGTCGGGGAGCTCCGCCAGCCGCTCGGCGAGTTGGTCCGCCGTCTCGGGGCCGAACTTCCGCGCCGCCAGCCGGCGCATCACGGCGATCTGGCCTTCGGCTCGGCCCTCTACACGGCCCTCTACACGGCCCTCTATACGGCCTTCGGTTCGGCCCACCACTCGACCTTCC
>JAJECB010000096.1 GCA_022822245.1 Gammaproteobacteria bacterium | reverse complement strand
GCGTTCTCGCTCGCCGAGGTCGAGGCTCGGTCCCTCGTACTCGTGGCAGGCGATCCGGTTATGGAAGCCGGTCGAGTACATGTGCACCTGGAGCAGGCCTTCCTCCAGCGCCGCGGCGGCCATCCCGGCGCGGGTATGGGTGTGCATCACGCACTTGTTGACGGAGTTCGCCATGTGGATGGCGGAGTGGATCACGAAGCCGGCCCGGTTCACGGGGTAGTTCGACTCCCCCACCACGTTCCCGTCCACGTCGATCCGCACCAGGCTCGAGGCGGTGACCTCGTCGTAGTTGAGCCCGTAGGGGTTGATGAGGAAGGTCGGCGTCTCGCCGGGGAGTCGCACGGTGAGGTGCCCGTAGATGAGCTCGGACCACCCGAAGTGCTCGACGAGCCGGTACGCGGCGGCGAGCTGGACCCGGAGCGTGCGTTCGACGCCCTCGGGATCGGTGGCAACGGGTTCCACGGCGGACAGGACGGCACTCATCGCTGGTCTCCGGTGGTGACGACTTCTCGATTCTAGCCGCCATATTTCACCGATGTCCTGCTGCGGACACCAATCTGCTTGCGGTAGCGGGCCGTACTCCCTCAAGCCGCTTCAACAGCGCGTAGCGCTAGTGTCGACTACCTGCTGCGCTCCGCAGTCCCTGCTTCGCTTGCAGGCCGGGCAATCCATCCTTGGATTGCCCGCTCGCCGGGACGAAGCACCACCGGTGCTTCGTCTTCTTCCGGCTCGCCCTTCAGCAGCGCGAATGCGCTCTTTCGGTCCGTGCGGCCCACTACCACAAGCATCTTGGCGCCCTCGCGACGAACATCGGTGAAATATTGCGGCTAGCGGCGGGCCCGGGACGGAGATACTCGCGCACGCCAAACCGCGTCCGCACGGCTTCCGGACCCGCCCGCCGTCACCCTCCCTCCGGCCTCGCCTGATCGTCGGCTGACCAAGCGGGCGAGCCGCCTGTGCTAATTCGTATCACCATTTTGACCATTATGATTGTTTAGCTCAAAATAAGTGTGTGACAGGCGATGGTGGAGGATTCTGATGATGGAGAAAGGCATTCCCGCCACGGAAGCCAAGACGAACTTCGGCGCGCTTCTGGAGAAGGCGCAGCGCGAGCCGCTCACGATCTCGAAGAAAGGCCGGCCGGTCGCGGTATTGATGTCGATGGACGAGTTCGAGACTCATCAGCGGCTCAAGCTCGAACAGCTCCGCCGCGAGGTGGAGGCCGGGCTTTCGGATCTGGAAGCCGGCCGGGTGGTCAGCGGCGCCGAAGCGTTCGCGGCCATGGATCGAGTACTCGGAGACTGATGCCGCGCTACGACTTCACGCAGCGGGCGCTGGCCGACCTTCGGGATATCGCCCGCTACACCAGGGAGACCTGGGGCCCGAAACAGGCGCGGCTCTATCGAGAGGAGCTTGAGCTCGGCATCCGGAAGCTCGCACTGGCACCCGGCGTGGGTCGTGCACGAGGCGACGTGGGGCCCTCGGTGCGGTCGTTTTCAGTCGCCCGGCACGTTGCCTTCTATCGCGAGGGCGAAGACGGGATCACGGTGCTCCGCCTGCTTCACCCGAGCATGGACGTTTCCCGCGCCTTCCGGGACGACGGGTCATGAAGGGCAGACACAGGGTTACTCCGGGGTGTTCTCCCGCAGGAACTCGAGCACGGTGGAGGCCGTGCCGTCCGCTTCCGGATCCTTCCAGTGTTCGACGAGCCGCGCGTTCGGGGCGAGGTCCGCGATGTCGCGGGATATGACCTCCGGGTGGTACGGGTCGTTCCCCATCAGCACGAGGAGCGGCGTCTTGCAGGTCGCGACGAAGCCGCGCGAGACGTTGTAGACGAAATCCCGGTCGAACATGTTCGCCCGGAAGCTTGTCCACGCCTCGTCGGACACGGACGGCATGGACTCCTTCATCTCGTTCGCCCACCCGTCGAATATCCCGAAGAAGGCCTCGCGGTTGGTGCCGTCGTTGCCGATGGACTGCTGGAGGACCGCGGAAGCGACGCGCCCCGGCGCTCTCTCGATCACGCCGAAGCAGTACGGCCCGCCGATGCATCCGCCCATGAGATGGGCTCTTTCGATTTCGAGGTGGTCGAGCAGCGCGAGATGGTCCTCGGTGTAGGTATGCCAGCCGTCGCCGGCGGTCACGGGCG
Source organism: Gammaproteobacteria bacterium (assembly GCA_022822245.1). The sequence goes on along the minus strand of JAJECB010000096.1, from coordinate 7,874 downwards.
CCGTTGACTCTCCGGCGTTGCGCTGGTCCATGGCGATGACCTGGAAGTGGGGCGACAGCGCCTCGATGGGGTCCCACTCCGCGCTCCGCCAGAACGGGATCGCGGACCGCAGGCCGCCGGGGGCGAACAACAGGATGGGGAAGCCGCTTCCGTGGATTTCGTAGTGGAGGCTGACCTCGCCTCGCTCGAAGTACGCCATTTTCTCTCCTCCAGTTCCTGGCCGATGCCCCCGCCTGCGCGGGTGGTGCTCGTTCGGTGACGGGACCACCGCCGCCCGCTCCTCGGGGCTGGTCCGGCTCAGGGCCGCCGAACCGGGCTACGAGGGAGCGACGGCAGGTGGTTGCGCCCTACCGGGGCGCGAGTCGGACCGCCCCGTCCATCCGGATCGTCTCTCCGTTGAGGATCGTGTTGTCGATGATGTGCATGACAAGCCGCGAGAACTCGTCGGGGCGGGCGAGCCGCCGCGGGAACGGAACCGAGTCGCCGAGGCTCTTCTGGATCTCGGGCGGAAGCGCGCGGAGCATCGGGGTCTCGACGAGGCCGGGGGCGATGGTGAGCACCCGCACCCCGAACTGGGCGAGCTCGCGGGCGGCGGGGAGGGTGAGGGCCACCACCCCGCCCTTGGACGAGGCGTAGGCGGGCTGCCCCACCTGCCCGTCGTAGGCGGCGACGGAGGCGGTGTTGATGATGACCCCCCGCTCGCCCGACTCGTTGACCGGGTCGAGACCGGTCATGCCGGCCGCCGCGAGCCGCATGAGATTGAACGTGCCGACGAGGTTGATGTTGACGACCCGCACGTAGTCCTCGAGGGGCAGCGGTCCGGTGCGCGAAACGATCCGGCCGGGGGTCCCGACCCCGGCGCAGTTGATGAGGATGCGGGCGGGGCCGTGCGCCTCGCGCGCGGCGGCGACCGCCGCCTCCCCGCTTGGCCCGTCCGCGACATCGCACTCGAGGGCGATGCCTCCCGTCTCCGCCGCGACCTCGGAGGCGCCGTCCATGTTCACGTCGAGCACCGCCACCCGGGCGCCCGCCGCGGCGAGCGCGCGGGCCGTCTCCGCTCCCATCCCCGAGCCGCCGCCCGTCACCAGCGCCGCGTGTCCCGCTACGTCCATTCCGTACCCTCCTCCGCTCTCACGATGACGCCCATGTCGGCCGCGCGCAGTCTACTCCGTCTCGGGTCCGGCGGCCGGGGCGGGGGCACGTCGGGACTCGGAATCCCGGACCACGACCGCAAAACATGCGCTGGCCCGAACCGCGAACGCGTGACGGCGGGTCCGGCGGGCTCAGGTCTCGGCGGGCCTCGCGCTCGCGGCAACTGCCGCAATCGCATCGAGCTTCTCGTGAACCTCCGGGTCCAGTTCGTCAAGAGGCACGTGCTCGGCAAGCTCGTAGAAGCTCCGCTTGGTCATGAGATCTTCCGGCAGACCGAGCCTCCCGAAATAGGCGCGGAAGAGCGGAGTGAGAAAATCGTCGCTCACCTTGGTGTCGGGGTCCCATGGCGCGCCTCGGCCAAGCCGCTCCATTGCCGCCGCGATGTCCTCGATAGCCTCGCGCATCGCGGTCATTCGCTTCTCGACCTCGGGGCCGACAAAGAGCGGCCCCGGAACGTCCGGCTCCGCTGCCGCTGTCGCTGTCGCTGTCGCATACGATTCGAGCGTGGCCTGCGAACAGACGTAGTTCTCGATCTCACGCCTTTTCCAGACCAGACAATCAATGGAATGCAGGTTCGGCGCCGCCGCTTCGAAGCGATCGAACAGAGCCACGCCGCGAAGATCCGGGATGCCTTCCCTGAGGCCATGGAAGTGGCGTTGGACCTCCCTCGGCTGATTGGCCACGTAGTGAACGAAGGGACGCTCGAGCGCGCGGATTGCATCCTCGTGACCCAGTCGTCGCGCCAGCGCCCGCAGCAACGAGAGATCCGTAGACCCTTCCAGGTAGAGCACCCACCCCGTCTGCTCTGCCTGGTAGTACTGCTCGAATCCAATTTCGCGGAGTGCCTTCAATACCTGACTCCCCCGGTCCCCCTTGGCGAGGCGGTGGGGTCTTCCAACGAAGGCGACGACGAGGTCCTTGTCCGCCGCCTCGTTGAGGAGCACCTCGGAGTGGCTCGCCGCGATGACCTGGCCGCCGCTCTCCCGGGCAGTATCGGAAAGCAACAGGTAGATCTGGCGCTGGCGGAGGATCTCGAGGTGCGCGTCCGGCTCGTCGAGAAGGAGGACCGCTCCGGGGTTCGCGTAGAGATAGGCAAGCAGGAGCAGGGTCTGCTGGAGGCCGCGACCCGCGGACGAGAGGTCCAGGGACACCCGGCGTTCACGGTAACCCATCGTGATCTCACCCCGCTCCTCCACGTAGCGGGGCGGCTCCAGCTCGGCACCGAAAAGGCGGTCGATCTGCTCGACCAGCGCCTTCCATTGGTCCGGCCGATCCTCGTGAATCCTGAAGCACAGGTTGCGAAGGACCTCCGCCGTCCGGGCCTCCCCGATACGCACGTTGACCGCTCCCTGGTCGAGGCGCGTCTCCGTCGCGGCAAGCCCCGACATCGGCGGGAGGAACGCGATGGTGGTAGCGCCCGCCTCGTCCGGAATCGACATTCGCTCCGAACCCGTCCCCTCGGACACCCGAAGCGGCCGACAGTAGAACGACTCCTCGTTCGCATAGTCGAATTCGAGCCCGCAGGACCAACTCCGATCTTCGGTCACGCCGTCCACCGTGACGTCAATTCGTACATTCGCGATGCGCGGACGGCCTTCCACCCGGCTCACGTCCCGGACATGAAGCCCACGCCACAGGAGGTTGGCATTCGGCACGGGAATGGCGACGAGATCGCGGCGGTTGACGGTAACGCCCGGGCGCTTCGCGGGCGTCACCTTTCCGGAGCGCCGCTCGTTCCACCGCTTGAGCCCGATGTCCCATAGCGCGAGCGCCTGAAGGGCGGAGGTCTTGCCGGAGTTGTTCGGGCCGACGAAGACGACGGGGCTTCCAAGCTCGATCTCGACTTCGCCGAAACGCTTGAAGTTGCGGATGGTGAGCCTGGTGAGCATCCGACGTGGCTCGCGACCGCGAACGGTTCGAGGCGAGAGCGTACGGCTAGTCCTTGGGCGCGGTGCAATCGGGGCCCGTCATCCTCAGCGCCGCGTGTCCCGCTTCGTCCATGCCTTGACCCCTCCCTCGCTACCGTGAGAGCACTTGCGGCTTCCGAGTCTACCGCTTTCCGGAAGTGACGGGACGCCGCTCGCGTGGATGGCGATCCGCCCCGTCGGCTCGACGGACTTCCTCGCGTCGATGCAGTTCCGGTTCGCGGCATCCGTCCGCTCGCGGGACAACGGTCGTTCAGCTTCGCCCCTTCGGAATGACCTCGTGGCCGGGCGCCTCCGGCTCGTCGTCGATCATCCGCGCCGGAAAGCCGGGGGCGAGGATCGCGAGACGGGTGGCGTCCTCGAGGCGGCGGACGATGTTGGGGGACCACTCCCGGGAGCCGTATCGCGCCTCGCCGTCCCTGAAGATCTCGACGAGGATCGGGCTCAGCTCGACGGGGACGCCGCACCGATCGGCAAGCGCCTGGAACAGCCCGATGTCCTTGCTCACGAGATCCATCGTGAACGAGATGTCGCGCGAACCGTTGAGGATCACCTGGCTCTCCGTCTCGTGAACGAACGAGTTCCCGGAAGAGATCCGCATCGCCTCCCAGGTCGTGTTGAGATCCATCCCCGCCGCCTTCGCGGTCACCATCGCCTCGCAGCAGGACACCAGGTTGGCGGTGGCGAGGTAGTTGGTGACCACCTTGAGAATCGAGGCCGACCCGAGGGGTCCGGTGTGCAGGATGCGGCGGCCCATGGCGGTGAGCAGCGGGAGGATGCGCTCGAACGTCGATCGCTCGCAGCCGGCGAAGATCGAGATGTTGCCGGTGTCCGCGCGATGGCAGCCGCCGGAGACCGGGCAGTCGACCGGCGCGCCGCCAAGCGCGCTCACCTTTTCGCCGAGCCGGCGGACTTCGGCCTCGTCGGTGGTCGACATCTCCATCCAGATCCTTCCCTCGCCCATCGCCGAAAGCAGGCCGTCCCCGGCCTCCAGCACGGCGGCTGACGCGGCGGGGGTGGGCAGGCAGGTGATGACCACGTCCGCGGCCTCCATCATCCGCGCCGGGCTCTCCCCCCAGTTCGCGCCCGCGTCCAGGAACGGCCGCGCGACGTCGCGGTCAAGGTCTCGCACCGTCAGGTCGAATCCGTTGCGCAGCAGCGAACCGGCGAGCTTGCCGCCGACGTTGCCGAGTCCGATGAAGCCGATTCTCATGTGCCGGTTCTCGCTCCCGGTTCAGCCGCCTGCCGGCCGGTGCCTACTCGTCATCGGTCCGCAGCAAGGATTGAACGTCCATCACGTCCTGCGGCCGACCGGACGCCTGCTTTGCCGCGATCAAGTCTTCGCGTGAGATAAACGGTACGGGCAGACCATCGAAGTTGACCTCCACCCGTCGTTCCCAGGCCGCTTCAAATTCGACGCCCGGTATACCCATCAGCACGTCAACCCGCACCGGTGGAACGCCCATCTGGTAGAAATGGCCGTCCTCCGCGAAGTCGTCCACCGTCAATCCCGACAGCGGCGCGCCAAACTCGCGGAGCGCCCTATAAGCGCCCCATAAACCGCGCCGGCGTTGGGAGGGTCCGTGCCTACCCAGAGGTCGAGGTCAGCGGTGAAGCGCGGTTCTGTGTACTGGATCACGGCATACCCGCCGATGACCAGGTACTTGACCCGTACTTCGTTGAAAAGTCTCAACAGATCGCTGAAGTCGGAGTTGACGAACATCGAGACCCTTGACTCTGGCGCAGTGAACGATCAGCTCCCAGGCGGCGTCGAAGCACGCCTTCGGCGACTGTGCTTGCCAGAATCGCAGATCGAACGAGCGACCCGACGCTTCCAGCTTCGCACGACGTTCAAGGAAGTTCGTCCTCACGCCGGGAATGATAGCAAAGCCGATGGGAAGGCAAGCGAACCCATGCCCGCGACGACGGAGGCGAGGACCCGGACGGGCTCGTTCGCCTTGAACCGTCAAGGCGTAGGCGCGGGACGCAGGAGCGCCTGCGAACCCTCGCGTATAGTGTCCTCGAGCAACGGCATGTCTCGCTCCGACGACAACCCAGGATGGCCCCATGATTGAATGGCGCGAACATCTGGTCTGCAACCCCGCGATTTGTCACGGCGCGCTGTGCGCGGAAGGCACCCGTGTTCCCGTCACGGTGATTCTCGACAACTTGACCGAAGGCGCCGGTCGCGACGAAATTCTCCGCAGCTACCCGACTCTGCTACCGGTCCATATCGACGCCGCTCTGGCCTATGCGGCGGAGCTTGCCCATGAGGAGAGTCTGCTGCCCCTTCATGCCACATGAAATTCAAAACCGCTGAGAATCTCTCTGCCGAGATTCGTGATGACCTTCGCGCGATGGGCCACGATGCGGAGTTGGTTTCGGATGAAGGACTGACCGGCTCTCCGGACGAGGTTCTTCTCGAACACATGCGGCGCGAGAAGCGCGCTGTTCTCACCTTGGACACAGGTATAGCAGACGTACGGGCGCATCCTCCGGACCGCTATCACGGCATCATCGTCTTTCTCCCGGCTGCATCGGTCCGTCCGGGCGCCTTCGCCCGCCTTCCGATTCCGGAGGGCACAGGGGTGGCTCGTGACCGGCGCATCGCGGTGAGATAGAGGCACTTCCGTGGCCACGTCTGAGCCGGACCCCCTCGCCCGCCTCTTCCACGCCCTGTCGCCCGACGCTCAGGCGGCGGCGCTCGTCTACGGGGTGGTGGACCCGCACGTGTGCACGGTGTCGCAGGTCGTGGCGATACTGCGCCATGCAGGCATCCGAGCCCACGGGCGACAACTGACGAACGCGCGGATCAAGGACGCCAACCGGGAGCTCGTCGATGCGGGGCTCGCGCACGCCCCCCGGCAGGGTGGCGGTCTGAGGGCGTCGCCGCGCTGGGCGCCGTGGCTGACGATGGAAGCGCACCGAGGCGGGATGCTCGACCCGATTGTGGCCGGCCACCGCCACGTGCAGCCCGGGTTCGCGTACTACCGGGACGAAGCCCGGGTCGCGATGGAGCTGCGCTGCCACACCGTCGCCGGCCGCTTCGACCGGATCCACGGCGGCACGCTCGAGCCGATGAACTGGGCGTTCCTGGCCGAGCCCGGCGCCGCCGGCCTGCTCCGCACCCTGCCGGAGGCCTGGCGGGACCGCGCCCTCGCCGGTTGCCTGACGCGCGTCCTCCACACCGCCGCTTCCCCCGAGCCCATCATCGAGGCCTGCCGCGCGCTCGGGTCGGATCCGCCGGCGTTCGCCGCGAACATCGCCTTCATCCGCATCCTTCAGGGCCGTCTCGACGAGGTGGACGCGGTCTTCGACACCCTTCCGCCCGCGCTCCGGGAGGACAAGCGCGCGAGGACCGGCCGCGCCGGGGCCGCGGCCCTCGTCGCCATGTTGCGAGGCGACGACCGCGAGGCGCGCCGGCTCATCGAATCGGCCGTCGCCGAGGAGCGGTCGGGAACCCGCAAGCGCAACGTCTTTCCTGCCTCCCCGGCCTTCGCCCTTTCGCTCCTGTCCCTGGTGCGCGACGACTCCCCGTCGAGCCGGGCGCTGCTGGCGCCGCTCGTGCGCACCGCCGGGAAGCAGGGCGTGGAGCCGATCATCATGCACTTCGTCGCCCGCGCCGCAGACGCGTGCAAGGGCGCACGCCTCGCGCCAATGATGTACCCGGTCCCGGTCTTCGGAACGATGCTGCAGGGGCTCGAGTGTTGTTGGCTGGGGCAGTTCAGGCAGTACACCGATGCGGCCGTGTGCCGCGCGCTGGCCGACTACACGGCACACGTGCGGGCTGCCGGCTTCGACTGGGCCCTGGCGGAGTGCCTGTCGATCCTCGGCCAGCCCGAGCTCAAGATGGCGGAGGGCCGCCCCCGGCCCGCGGCGGCGTACCGCAACGACGCGGCCGCATTGCATGCGCGTCTCGGTACGCGGTCGCTGACCAACCTGCTCGCGCCGATGGCGGAGTGGGAGTATCCCCTGAAGGCGCTCGAGGCGCTCGCGTTCGAGACCCGGAGCAAGCCGGCGGCGGCGAGGAAGCGCGGCCCGTCCACCCGCCGGCGCCGCCTGGCATGGACCCTTCAGGAGGACTTCGGCGAGTTCTCGGCCAAGCCGCGCGAACAGCAGGAGTACAGGAACGGCACCTGGTCGGCCGGCAAGCCGGTCTCGATGAAGCGGCTCGCGACTTCTGCCGCGACGATGGGTTTCCTGCTGGACCAGGACCGCGCCGCGGCCGCGAAGATCCGGAAAGGAAGTGAGTGGGGCAACCGTTCGCAGTACTACCTGGACGAGGCGGGTCTGTTCGAGCTCGCCGGTCATCCGTACGTCTTCGGCGAGGACGGCGCTCCGGTGGAGGTGGTGCGCGGCGAGCCCGAGCTCGTGGTCGACGATCACGCGGGTAGCCTGCGCGCACGCCTCGTTCCCGACGACGGGGACTCGGAGGGCTACCACGTACGGTTCGTGGACGGCCGTCGGTGCGAGGTGATCCGGTTCACGCCCGGCCACCGGCGGCTGCGGGCGATCATTCCCGACGGGGGCCTGGAGCTGCCCGCCGCGGCCCGGACGCGACTGCTGGACGCGGTCTCCGCCCTCGCTTCGGAGGTCCGCGTCCACGGGGGCATCGCGGGGGGCGTGGAGACCGCGCGCGCGGTCGACGCGGACCCACGGCCCCGGATGCGGCTCGAGCCCTCCGGCACGGGTCTTGCCGCGGAGCTGGTGGTCGAGCCCGTCCCCGGGTCCGGGGTCTGGTTCGAGCCCGGCGCGGGGGGCGCCACGGTGTTCGCGGCCCGGGGCGGCGAGACGGTG
>JAJECB010000412.1 GCA_022822245.1 Gammaproteobacteria bacterium | reverse complement strand
CAACACGGCCACCGTCGCCGGCAACATCGCGTGCGGGTCGCCGGCCGCGGACCTCGTGCCGCCGCTGCTCTCGCTCGATGCCGACGTGACCCTGACGAGCGCGGCGGCCACGCGGACGGTGCCGCTCGACGAGTACTTCCTCGGCTACCGGCGCGACGTCCGGCGGCCGGACGAGCTCATCACCCGCATCTCGTGGCCGCGCCTTCCCGCGCCGAGCGTCAACACCTTCTACAAGCTCGCCCGCCGCAAGGGCGACGCGATCACGGTGACCGGGGTGGCGGTGACCATCGTGGCCGCAGGCGGGATCTGCACCCGCGCCCGCATCGCGCTCGGCGCCGTCGCCCCCGTCGTGCTCCGCGCGAAGGAGGCGGAGAGCGGGCTCGAGGGGCGCGCCCTGACCCCCGCGGCCATCGACGAGGCCGCGGCGGCGGCCGCCCGCGCCGCGAGCCCCATCGACGACCTGCGGGCCTCTGCCGAGTACCGGCTCCACACCGTCGAGGCGCTCGTGCGGCGCCTCGTGTCGCAAGCCCGGGACCGGCTTGCCTGACGAAGGGAGGAGAACGATGGCGAACGAACGGACCATTGCGCTGCGTGTCAACGGCCGCGACGAGCGAGCGACCGTGCCCGCGCACCGCACGCTTCTGGAGGCCCTGCGCGAGATCGGCCACCGCGAGGTGAAGAGCGGCTGCGAGAAGGGAGACTGCGGCGCATGCGCGGTGCTCCTCGACGGCATGGCGGTGGACAGTTGCCTCACCCTCGCCTGGACGGCCGAGGGCAAGGAGGTGACGACGGTCCTCGGCCTCGGCGACCTCGACGCGCTCCATCCCGTGCAGGAGGCGTTCTCCGAGGGCGGCGCCGCCCAGTGCGGGTACTGCACGCCGGGGATCATCATCGCCGCGAAGGCGATTCTCGACGAGAACCCGGATCCGAGCGAGGACGACATCCGGGTGGGCCTCTCCGGCAACCTCTGCCGGTGCACCGGTTATACGAAGGTGTTCGAGGCGGTCCGCGAGGCCGCGGCCACCCTCCGCGGGGCGGAGAGCGGGCGATGAACGCCCCCGCAACCGATCCCGGCTCCCTCCCCAACGTCCGGTTGCGGCAGGTCGGCCGGCCGCTCACCCGCACCGACGCTCCGGGCAAGGTCACGGGGCGCACGCCCTATGCGGGCGACTACGTGATGCCGAACATGCTCCACATGCGGGTGGTCCGGGCGGATGTCGCGAGCGCCCGGCTCGTCCGGCTCGACGTGTCGAAGGCGCGCTCGCTCGAGGGGGTCGCGTGCGTCCTCACCGGCGACGACCTCCCCGACCGCACCGCGTCCACCGACATTCCGGGGCAGACCGGCCAGAAGCGGCTCGACACCGGCCAGCAGATCCTCGTCAAGGAGCGGATCCGGTACTTCGGCGAGGCCCTCGCCCTCATCGCCGCGGAGACCCGCGACATCGCGGACCACGCCATGGAGCTCGTGGAGGTCGAGCTCGAGCCCGTTCCGGGGGTCTACGACCCCATCGAGGCGTTGAAGCCCGGCGCCCCCATCGTCCAGGGCACGACCAACGTCGTCGCCGAACGCCGGATCCGGAAGGGCGACGTCGACGCGGGCTTCGCCGAGGCGGACGTGATCGTCGAGAACACCTTCCGCACCCCCTTCCAGGAGCACGCCTTCCTCGAGCCCGAGGTGGGGCTCGCCTGGGTGGACGAGAACGCGGTGGTCAACATCCGGGTGTCGACGCAGGTGATCGAGCACTTCCGGCCCATCGCGGACGCGATCGGGGTGCCGCACAACCGGGTCCGGATCCGGGGCGCCCTGGTCGGCGGGGGCTTCGGCGGGAAGGAGGACCTCACCGTCGAGGTGTACCTCGCCCTGCTCGCGCTTCGCACCGGCCGCCCGGTGCGCCTCGAGTACACGCGCGAGGATTCGTTCGTCGGCCACGGCAAGCGCCACCCCTTCGTCATGACGTACCGCACGGGGGTGACCCGGGACGGGCGGATCACCGCCCTCGACGTCGACATGATCGCGGACTCGGGGGCCTACGTGTTCCTGAGCCCCTACGTGATCCTCTACGCCCTCGTGGCCGCGCCCGGCCCCTACCGGATCGACAACCTCAACGTCCACGCACGGGCGGTGGCGACCAACAACATGTTCACGAGCGCGTTCCGCGGCTTCGGGGCGCTGCAGGCCTGCGCCGCCTACGAGCAGCAGATGGACGAGGTGGCGAAGACGATCGGGCTCGATCGGATGGAGCTCCGGCGCCGCAACTTCCTCAAGACCGGCGAGCCGATCTCGACGGGGTTCGTGCCCCCGAGCGCGATCTGGACCGAGGAGTGCGCGGAACGGGCGTGGGCCGCCCTCGGCGACCCGACGCCGGCCGAAGGGCCGCTCCGGATCGGCCGGGGAATCGCCTGCTACCAGCAGAGCTACGGGCGGCTCACCTTCCTGCACGACACCTCGGAGGCGTGGTCGGGGTGGAGATGGACGGCACCGTCGTCGTGCGTTCCGGCGTGACGGACATCGGTGCCGGCCAGGTGTCCGCCCTCGGCCAGATCGCGGTCGAGGTCCTCGGCGTCACCCTCGACAACGTGGTCGTCTACAACAGCGACACCGCCGTCACCCCCCTCGCCGGCACCACCACCGCGACCCGCGCCCTCTACATGACCGGGAACGCGGTGAAGCAGGCGGCGGAAGCGGTTCGCGCGCGGCTCGCCGAACGCGCCGCCCGCGAGCTCGGAGCCGCGGCCGGCGACATCGACATGGCCTTCAACGAAGTCTTCGTCGCCGACCGCCCGGA
>JAJECB010000532.1 GCA_022822245.1 Gammaproteobacteria bacterium | reverse complement strand
TCGCAGAACGCGAGCCGCGCGCCCGAATCGCGCAGGACGTGCTCTACGGTCGGGCGGGGGAGGCGGATGTTGACCGGCACCGCGACGAGGCCCGCCTGCATGATGCCGAGCACCGCCACCAGGTACTCGGCCCGGTTGGCGGCGAGGATGGCCACCCGGTCGCCGCGCCGCAGATCCCGGGCGAGGAGGGCGCCGGCTATCGCCGCCGCCCGTTCGTGGATGCGGCCCCCGGTCCACGCTTCGTCCCCCGCCGCGGTGTCGACCACGAGGACCCGGTCCCGATCGAGGGCGAGATCGACGAGGTCGCCCAGGTTCCGGCTTTCCACGGGAGGATGAGGTGACGGCGGCAAGGTGTCGAATGCGGCGTTGTCGATGTTCCGCTCCATGAAATCGAACGTATCGTCAGTGCCGCAGGTGCGAACCTTTACACAATCGCCAAGCGCCCGCAACGGCGTTCCCGGCGACGGCCGGTCGGAAATCGCGGATCGAATCGGCATTCGACCCGCCATGGCGGTACGATCGGGGAGGCCGGTTCCGGATCGGCGCAGCGGGAGAGGGCGATGGACCGGAGGCGATTCCTCGGGGTGGGGGCCGGGCTCACGGCCGGTCTCGCGGGGCTTGGCCCCGTGGTGGGCGGGGCCGCCGCCGAGCCGCCCCGCATCCGGCGCTACGTGAAGCTCGGGGCGACCGATCTCGAGGTTTCCGACATCTCCTTCGGCTCCAGCCGCTCGTCCGACCCCGATCTCGTCCGCCACGCGGCGGACCGCGGCGTCACGTACTTCGACACCGCCGAGAGCTATCGCGGAGGGCGTGCGGAGGAGGCGATCGGCAAGGCGCTCTCGGGGAGGCGGGACCGCTTCGTCATCGCGTCCAAGCACAAGGCGTGGAGCGGCGAGACCCGCGAGTCGATGATGACCGCCCTCGAAGGGTCCCTTCGCCGGCTTCGCACCGACTGGGTCGACATCTACTTCAATCACGCGGTCAACGACCTGCGGCGGCTTCAGAACCCGGAGTGGCGGGAGTTCACGGACCGGGCGGTCCGGGACGGCAAGATCCGCTTCCGCGGGGTATCCGGCCACGGGAGCAACCTCGCGGAGTGTCTCGACCATGCCCTCGACCACGATCTCGCGGACGTCCTCCTCGCCGCCTACAACTTCGCCGAGGACGCGAGCTTTTTCGAGAGGATGCGGGCCCGCTTCCATTTCGTGGCGCCGCAGACCGGGCTCTCGCGAGTGCTCCGGCGGGCGCGAGCGAAGGGCGTCGGGGTGCTCGCGATGAAGACCCTGATGGGGGCGCGCCTCAACGACATGCGGCCCTTCGAGACGGGCGGGGCGACCTTCACGCAGGCCGCCTTCCGGTGGGTCCTCTCCGGTGCGAACGTGGATGGCGTGGTCATCTCCATGACGGACACCGCCGCCATCGACGAGTACGTCGCCGCGTCGGGCGGCGCCCGGCTGAGCGCGGACGAGCTCGGTCTGCTCGGGCGCTACGCCGAGCACCAGGGGCCGCGCTACTGCCGGCCCGGCTGCAGCTCGTGCGCGGAGAGCTGCCCGGCCGGAGTCGAAATCGCCGAGGTCCTGCGGACCCGGATGTACGAGGTCGACTACCGCGATCCGCTCCTCGCCCGCACGGACTACGCCGCCCTCGGCTCGGGCGCTGCCGCCGCGTGCCTTTCCTGCGACGGAACGCCCTGCCTCGGCGCCTGTCCGGCGGGCATTCCCATCGCCGGGTTCACCCGGGACGCGGCGCTCCGGCTCGGCTGAGCCGTGCCCGCCCTCGCATGACCGTCTTCCTCGCCCACTCCCTCTTCGTCCTCGCCGCGTGGACGGTGGTCATCAAGTACCTCTTCCCCGTGGCCTGGGCCCTCGCGCACGGGTTGCCCCTCGGTACCCACGTGTACCTCGACTTCTGGCCGGTGGCGCACGTCTGGCTCGGTTGGGCGCTGCTCGCCCGCCCGCGGTACACCTTCTGGCTCGCCTTCGTCGTCGCCCTTCTCGAAGTGACGATCGTGGCGACGAAGTTCGTGCTCTTCCTCGGGGCGCCGGAGTGGACGATCTGGACCACCAACTGGTTCGTCAACAAGCTGTTCGTGCTTGGCTGCTTCGCGCTGATGCTGGGGCACCTGCTCGTGCGCCGGAGGGACTACGCCCCGCGCGCGGCGACGCTCCGCCGGACGGGGGGCGCTCCGTCGTGAGGTTCGCGGGCCGTTTCTGGCAGGAGGTGATGACAAGCGTCGCGCGGGCGCGCGGCGGGATCCGGGGCCGGCACGCGGAGCCAGCCGCGCCGGGCGGGTCCGCCGACATCCGGGAGATCTGCCGGACGCTCCTTCGCACCCGTGGCGAGGCATCGGTGGTGACCCTCGCGCGCGCCGCGCTCGACGCCTTCGCCGGGCTCGAGGAGACCGGCCGGCGCGAGTTCTTCCGGTTCCTCACCCATGAGCTCGGCCCGGAGCCGGCCGCTCTCGAGCGGGCCGTCGACGACTACCGGGCGGCGCCCGGCCCGGGGACCGCGGCCGCCCTCTCGCGAGCCGCCGATCCGCCGCGTCGCGAGCTGCTCGCCCTCCTCAACACCTCGCCGAACGGCATGTCGGATCTCCTCGCGATGCGCGAGGCGCTGCTCGACGTCCTGCCGGAGCACCCGGAGCTCGAGCCCCTCGACGCGGACTTCCTCTACCTCCTTCGTGCATGGTTCAACCGCGGGTTCCTCGATCTCCGGCGCATCGACTGGCGCACGCCCGCGTTCGTGCTGGAGAAGATCATCGAGTACCAGGCGGTGCACCAGATCCTCGACTGGGAGGACCTTCGGCGCCGCCTGGAGGCGGACCGGCGCTGCTTCGGGTTCTTTCACCCCTCCCTCCCCGACGAGCCCCTCATCTTCGTGGAGGTGGCCCTGTGCAAGGGACTCGCGAGCTCCGTGCAGGACCTCATCTTCGGAGAGGTCGATCCGGAGGTCGAAGCGGATACCGCCGTCTTCTACTCCATCAGCAATTGCCAGCGCGGCCTCGTCGGGATCTCGTTCGGCAACTTCCTCATCAAGCAGGTGGTGCACGAGCTCGCGGTCGAGATGCCGGGTCTTCGCACCTTCGCGACCCTGTCGCCGATCCCCGGCTTCCGGAAGTGGCTGATCCGGGCGGCGGCCGAGGGTCGCTTCGCCGATGAGGGCAATCTCGGCGATCTGGAGAGCCGGGACTGGCCGGCCGACGATTTCGCCCCCCGCCTGCTCCGGCTCTGCGCGCGCTACCTCCTCCACGAGAAGAGGGGCCGCCAGCCCCTCGATCCGGTCGCCCGCTTCCACCTTCGAAACGGCGCTCGGCTCGAAAGGCTCAACTGGATGGCCGATCCCTCGAGGTCCGGTCTCGCCCAGTCCGGCGGAATGATGGTGAACTACGTCTATGACGAGGCGGAGGTGGTGGCCAACCACGAGGCGTACGTCAACGAAGGGCGGATCGCCCACGCCGCCTCGGTCGCGGCCCTCGCCGAGGGCCCCGCCGAGGAACGTCCGGCGGTCAGGAGAGACCGGAAGCGCTTGCGGGCCTGAACCGGGCGGGCTAGGCGCTCCGGGTATCGGCGGCGGCGTCCCACGCGAGGCGGCCCGCGACGTAGGTGGCGCGCACCGCACGGTCGTCGCCGAGGATCGCGAGGGCGAAGAGCGTGTCCTCGACCCCTTCGGACAGCGCGTGCCGGTCCGCGAGGACCGGGGTGGCGGCCGGGTCGAGCACGACGAGGTCCGCCCAGCGGCCCGCCTCGAGGCTCCCGAGCTCGTCGCCGAGGCCGAGGCGCATCGCGTTGCCGCGGGTCGCGAGGTGGAAGAGGTCGTGGGCGCCGGGCATCCGGCCCGTGAGCATCGCCACCTTGTACGCCTCGCCGAGGGTGCTGAGCATCGAGTAGCTCGTCCCGCCCCCGACGTCGGTGCCGATGCCGACTCCCACCGGCCGTTCCGCGCGGGCGAGGTGGCCGCCGTCGAAGAGCCCCGAGCCGAGGAAGCTGTTCGCGGTCGGGCAGTGCACGACGCTCGACGCCGTCTCGTGGAGGCGGGCGCACTCGCGCTCCGAGAGGTGGACTCCGTGCGCGAACACGCTCCGGGGTCCGAGGAGGCCGAAACGGTCGTAGACGTCGGTGTAGTCCGCCGCCCACGGGAAGAGTCGGCCCACGAGGGCGATCTCGTCCTCGGTCTCCGACAGGTGACTGTGTACGTGGCAGTCGGGGTGGGCGGCGGCGAGCGCCCCGGCCGCGCGGAGCTGCGCCTCGGTGGAGGTGACCGCGAAGCGCACCGTGATCGCGTAGCGGAGCCGCCCCCTCCGGTGCCAGCGCTCGATGAGCCCTTCGGTGTCGCGCGGCCCCGAGACCGAATCGTCCCGCAGCGCTTCGGGGGCGTTCCGGTCCATCATCGTCTTCCCGCTGACGAGCGCGTGGCCCCGCCGCTCGGCGGCGGCGAAGAGGGCGTCCGCCGCGCCGGCGTGGACGGAGGAGAAGACGAGCGCGGCGGTCGTTCCGTGCTGCACGAGCCGGTCGAGGAAGCGTTCGGCGGCGGCACGGGCGTGCGTCGCCGAGGCGTAGCGGCTCTCCTCCGGGAAGGTGAAGCGGTTCAGCCAGTCGAGGAGATCGCTTCCGGGAGCGGCGAGCATCCGGTATTGCGGGAAGTGGATGTGGGCGTCGATGAACCCGGGGAGGACGAGCGAGTCCCCGTAGTCGTCCGACGGGAGACTCCGGAAACGTTCCGGAAGGCGGCCGGCCGGGCCGCGCCACGCGATGCGGCCGTCCCCGGCTATCGCGAGCGCCCCCCGGCGATGGAACCGGACCGCGCCCCGCGCCCCGGCGACCGCCGGATCGTCGCGGTACGTCAGCACCGCGCCGCGAACGACGCGGGCGTTCCCGGGACCGTTCATCGCGGCTGGGCGGCGAGCCAGGCGCCGAGGCGGGAGCGCTCCCCGTCGGTCATTCCGGTCATGTTGCCGAGGGGCATGACGCGGTTCTGCACCGTCTGGAGCTCGATGAGGGCGGCGTACCGGCGAAGGTCTTCCACCGTGGCGAGCACCATGTTCTTCGGCGCGACCGGGAAGGCGGGGTTGGTGGGCCGCTCGGAGTGGCACGAGGCGCAATGGGCTCTCGTGATCTCGAGGACCTCCGTGTCGCTCACCCCCTCGGCCCCGGCGCGACTCGGGTCGGGGGCGGCGGGGGCGGTGAGCCAGATCGCGGCGGCGAGCGCCACCGCCATCACCGGGAGGGTCCACGCGATCGACCGGAACGCGGCCCCCACTTCGTGGTGGACGAGGAAGTGCCGCGCGCATCCGCCGCCTGCGATGATGAGGGCGACGAGCAGCCACGCGTGAGGGTGCCCGGTGAGCATCGGGTAGTGGCCGCTCACCATCAGCACCAGCACCGGCAGGGTGAGGTAGGTGTTGTGCACCGAGCGCTGCTTGCCGATTTCGCCGAAGCGCGGATCGGGCTCCTCGCCCGCGAGGAGGGCTGCGGTCACTTTCTTCTGGTTGGGAATGATGATCGCGAAGACGTTGAAGGCCATCAGGGTGCCGATGAGTGCCCCGGCGTGGACGAGGGCGCTCCGGCCCGAGAAGACCTCCGTGTAGCCCCAGGCGGCCGCGACGACAAGGACGTAGACCACCCCCGCGAGCGCCGGGGTGTTGCGGCCGAGCGGCGACCGGCAGAGCCCGTCGTACACCAGCCACCCGGCAGCGAGGCTCGCCACCGAGATGGCGATCGCCTGCCACGGCTCGAGCGCCATCACCCCAGGATCGATGAGCCACGCGCCGGCGTCGAAGTAGAACTGCACCACGAGGAGAGCGAATCCGGTCACCCAGGTGAGATACGCCTCCCACTTGAACCAGGTGAGGTGCTCGGGCAGGGACGGGGGCGCGACCGCGTACTTCTGAACGCGGTAGAAGCCACCGCCGTGCACCTCCCATGCCTCGCCGGTGACGCCGGCGGGGGCACCGGCGTGCCGCCGGAGCGAGAGGTCGAGGGCGATGAAGTAGAACGAAGTCCCGATCCACGCAATCCCGGCAATCAGGTGCGCCCAGCGAATGAGCAGGTTGAGCCAGTCGAAGACGAATGCGGTCATGGGAGCGGACCGGAGGCGGGCGAGGAGAAGGCTCTAGCCAGGAGAATTCAGCGGCTTTCGTCGCATTT
This sequence comes from Gammaproteobacteria bacterium, assembly GCA_022822245.1. Next base: position 665 of record JAJECB010000532.1, on the reverse strand, counting down.
CACCGATTTCCTGCTGCGGACGCCGATCCGCTCGCGGTGACAGGGCGTACTCCCACAAGCCGCGTCACCGTAGGGTGGACTACGCCTTCAGCGCCTTTCGGTCCGTTCGCCCTGTCACCGTGGTGTCTCGACGCCCTCGCGACGAAAATCGGTGAAATATGCGGGCTAGACGGAGAAGGCATGCGAGTTGTCGGGCTTCGGCGCCGAGATGCCGCGGAGGCGCGAAACCCTGCGATTCTCGCGACTCCACGAGCAGAACGGCGTCCGCGGCAGGACACCGTTGGCGTCCTCGGGCCAGGCCTCGGCCCGCCCGCCAGCGCTCTCCCCCGCGGGTCACGGGGGAGAGCGCCCGGTGAAAGCCCGAGCCGGGGCGCCTACTGCGGAAGCTCGTCGTCGACGCCCTTCACGTACCAGTTCATGCCGAGGAGGGTGCCGTCGTCGAGCACCTCGCCCTCGCCGATCGCCATCGAGCCGTCCTGCTTGTAGATGGGGCCGGTGAAGGGATGGAACTCGCCGGAGGTGATCTTCGCCTCCGTCTCCTTCGCCATCGCCACCACGTCGTCGGGCAGGTTGGTGTATGGCGCCATCGCGACCATGCCGGGGCCCATGCCGTCCCAGGTGTCGGTGGATTCCCAGGTGCCGTCGAGGACCGCCTTGACGCGCGC
>JAJECB010000169.1 GCA_022822245.1 Gammaproteobacteria bacterium | reverse complement strand
CCGCCCGAAGCGAAGGGGATGCTACGGGTTTGCCATCCGGTTCGCCATTGAGGTGACGGTCATGGAAGATTCCGCCCGGAGATCGCTGAACGGCTCCCGACACCGCGAGGCGCGGTGCACCCGGCGAGTGCGCCGGAGTGGACTGCTCACCCATGTTTCGCACGATGGCGCCGATCGGCATCCGTCGATCCCTCCGTCGTTCTCCCGCCCGATCATAGGCGACCGGCGCCGGGCCGCCTCGTCCTTCGCGGCGCACCGGTTCGCCGGGGGAGGAGCTTTCGCGCTCGGGCGCGGTCAGATCTCGTCGGAGAAGGCGTAGTCGCGATCGAGCCTCCCGGCCATGGCGCGCGCGTGGGGGGCGGCCTCCGCGATCAACGCGAGCAGGAAGTCGTCGTCCCGGGGCAGGCCCGCGAGGGCGGCCAGCGTCCGCGCCTCTTCCCGCTTGTCGCTCGCGCGCGGCAGAACCGGCGCGGGCAGCGGGTACGCCTCGAGCTCCGCATCGTCCCGGGGCTCGAGGTCCGGGCGGCGACGGCCCCATTCGGTCGCGGCCTGGAAGGCCTGGCCGGCCGCGAGCACCCGGCGGTCATGGAAGGGCGCGGCGGCGAGCTGGACGCCGAGGGGAAGGCCATTGCCGGAGAAGCCCGCGGTCAGCGTGAGGGCCGGTCCTCCGGTCACGTCGAAGGGTGTGGTGATGCTCGGAGACCGCCAGAAGCTCACCGTGGCGTGCGCATCGAGGCGCGGCGCCGGACCGGTCGCCGACGGCGCGATCAGCAGGTCGAAACGTTCGTAAACCGGCTTCATCGACCGCCGCAACTGGCGCCAGCGCCGGTGCGCGGCCACGTAGTCCTGCGCCGTGAAGCAGACCGCGCCGAGCGCCCGGGAGAGGAAGTCGTGGCCGAAATCACGCGGGCGGGCACGGAGGTTTCCCCGGTGGACGTTGAAGAGCTCGGTCTCGGCGATGGTGATCTTGACGTCGTACCAGTCCTGCACCGGGGCGATGCGGGCGGTCCCGACTTCCGCCCCGAGGCTCCGGAGCACCTCGCCGACGTGCTCGCAGGCGGCGACCATCTCGGGGGCGACGTTCAGGTCCTCCTCCCAGAAATGGCGGAGCAGGCCGACCCGCAGCCCCGCCACGGAAGCGGGCGGGGGGCGCTCGGGCTCGGCGCTCGAGCGCGGGTCCTCGGGGTCGAAGCCGGCGAGCGCGTCCAGCAGCAGGCCGCAGTCCTCGGCGGTCCACGCGAGCGGCCCGCAGTGGTCGAAGGTGAAGGAGTTGGGAATGACCCCGCGGCGGCTCACCAGGCCGTAGCTCGGCATCAATCCGGTGGTGCCGGAGAGCGCGGCCGGACCCCGGATCGAGCCCCCGGTGTCGGTACCGAGCGCCCCCAGGCAGAGCCCGGCCGCCACCGCCACCCCCGAACCGGACGACGACCCGCCGGAGAAGTGCTCGACGTTCCAGGGGTTGCGGGCCGGAGGCCACGGCACGTCGAAGCTCGGTCCGCCATGGGCGTATTCATGCGTCGTGAGCTTGCCGGTGATGACGGCGCCGGCGCCCTTGAGGCGGCGCACCGTCTCCGCGTCTTGGTCGGGGATCCGGCCAATGCCCGTCTTCGATCCCCCGGCGGTCAGCACGCCTTCGGTGTCGTAGATGTCCTTGAGCGCGACGGTCACCCCGTGCAACGGCCCCCGGCGGCGACCGGCCGCGATCTCGGCGTCCGCCGCTCGCGCCGCCTCGAGGGCGCTCTCGGTCATGAGCGTCACGTGGGAGTTGAGGCGGGCGTCGTGGGCCTCGATGCGCGCGAACGTCGCCTCGACGAGCTCGAGCGACTTGAGCTCCCGCGCCGCGATCATCCGGGCCGCGTCGGCCAGCGTGAGGTGCGTCAGATCGACCATGTCTCCCTCTCATCCGGAGCGCCCACGGTTGGGATCCGGCGATTTTGCCCGCGGGCTTTCGCTCGGGGGAGGCGTCGCGACCGGACCAGGAAGGCGAGCGGCGCCCTTGCCTCCGCCTTCCCCGGACGGGGGCCAACCCCGAGAATCAGCGGTGGTGCGCCGGGATCAGAGCGCGGGCGAAGCGGAGCACCCGCTCGAGCACCGGTCGGTGGTGGGTCACTGGCCGGCCGCCGGCGGTGGCGGCGGCGTCATTGCGGCCCGGGCGCGGCGGCGCGCCGCATCCGCGTCGCCTCCCGGTCGACCGCGAGCGGTTCCCCGGTGAGGACGACCCCGTAGGCTTCCGCCGCCCGGGCAACCGAGACCTTCTCCTCGCGCACGTCGGCGAGCACCCGTTCCGGGTCCCGCTCGAACGCCCGTCCGTAGCCTCCGCCGCTCGCGAGCCGGACCTCGATGACGTCGTCCCGCGCGAGCGAGGTCAGGAACTTCGACGGCATCTGCTCGACCTCGCCCCGCGCGCGGCGGATCCGGACGTTCGACGGCGCGCCCGCGGCCCCGTCCCGGAGCCCGTAGGGTCGAACCGCGCGGCGGTCCGATCGCACCTGCACGGTGCCCTCGTCGTACAGGAACCGGAGGTGCCGCTCCAGGGCGAGCCCCCCGCGGTACTCCCCCGGCCCGCCACTGTCCTCCACGAAGGAATACCGCTCGACGAGGAGGGGCTGCTCGGTCTCCAGCATCTCGACCGGGGTGTTGGAGTAGTTGACGATGATCCCCGTGCAGGCATCCATGCCGTCGCGGCGCGGCCCGCCGCCCCACGATCCCACCAGGAACTCGAGGTAGACGAAGGGGGTCCCGTCCGGCTGGTAGCCGCCGAGACTGATGCCGGGCTCCGGCGCGTTGGCGCCGCTCGCCGGAACGAGGTCCGGCACGATCTGCGCGAGGCACCCCATGACGACGTCCGCGATGCGGAACCCGGCGAGCCCCCGCGCCGCGACCGGAGACGGCGGAAAGGCATTGACGATCGAGCGCTCCGGCGCCTTCACCTCGATCGGCCGGAAGTAGCCGGCGTTGTTCGGGATGTCACCGTCCAGGACGGCCCGCACGCAGGCCAGCGCCCCCGACACCGTGAACGGGTAGACGGAGTTGATGGCGCCCCGCACCTGGGGCGCGGTGCCCTCGAAATCGACGGTGAGGTCGTCGCCGTGCACGGTGATGCAGCAGGAGAACCGGATCGGATCGGGATCGATGCCGTCGTCGTCGATCCAGTCGGTGAACCGGTAGCTTCCGTCCGGCAGCTTCGCGATCTCGGAGCGCGTGAACCGCTCCGTGTAGTCCAGCAGCTCCTGGCACCACGCTTCGAACGGACCCTTGCCGTACTTGCCGATGAGATCGAGGAGCTGACGCTCCCCGATGGCGCAGGCGGCGACCTCGGAACGGATGTCGCCGATCACGATGTCCGGCACCCGGACGTTGCGCTCGATGATCCGGAAGATCGCCTCCACCGGTTCGCCGGAATCGTAAAGACGCACCGGCGGAAGACGAAGTCCCTCCTGGTAGATCTCGGTCGAATCGCTCGCGTTGCCCCCCGCGACCCGGCCACCGATGTCCGTCTGGTGGGCGAGCGCCGCCGCGTAGCCGACGAGGTCGCCATCCATGAAGACCGGCTTGACGCACACCACGTCGGGGAGATGGGTGCTGCCGTCCCAGGGATCGTTCGTCACGTAGACGTCGCCCGGGCGCATGTCGCCACCGAAGGCCCGCTCGGCCGCCTCGATCGCGAACGGCATGGCGCCCATGTGGAGCGGCAGGCAGGTGCCCTGGGCGATGAGCTCGCCATCGGCGTTGAAGAGTGCGGTCGAGAAGTCGAGCGCCTCCTTGACGACGAACGACCGGGCGGTGCGCGCCACCGTGTTGGCCATCTCGTCGGCGATCGCGGCGAGCGCGTTCTTGATGATGTCGAGGGTGAACGGGTCCTGCGCCGCTTCCGGCGCCGCGACCTTGGTCGCTTCCATATTCCGTCTCCGATGCGTCCTGTCCTGTCCGGATTCGCTATTCCGGCCCGACGTCGATGGCGAGGGTGTCCCACCCGATCCGCCGGATGCGGCAGCCGGGCGGCACCACCGTCGTGCTGTCGTACTCCTCGACGATGACCGGACCGTCGATCCACGATTCGCCGACCGCGGCCCGGTCCAGCACCCGCGTTTCCACCCGGCCCGCCGCCGGCCCGAAGTAGACGCTTCGGCGGCGCCGGCCCTCGCCCGCCGGCAGCTCGCCGCCCTCGACGACGGAAAGGGTCTCGGGCACCCGGGCCTCGGCCGAGAGCCCGCGCGCGATCAGGCGAACGTTGACGACCTCCACGATCTCGTCGTCGGACCGGTAGCCGTAGGTCCGTTCGTGCTCCTCCCCGAAGATGTCGGCAAGGCGCCGCGGCTCGTCGAGCGCCGCCGCCGCGCTCACGGTGAGGTTGGTGTTCTCGCCGCGGTAGCGCATGTCCGCCTGTCGTTCGAACACGGTCATGTCCGGCCCGTAGCCCTCGACGGACAGCGCGGCGGAACCCTCGTCCTCGAGCGCCCTGAAAACCGAAATGATGTCGTCCGGCGACACGTCGGCGAGGTCGCGCTTGAAGGTCCTCACCAGGTGGTGCTCGGTCGGGGGGAACAGGAGCCCGAGCGCGCTGAAGACGCCGGCGACCGGGGGGACGAGGATCGTCGAGATGTCGAGCGAGCGGGCCAGGGTCGCGGCGTGGACCGGCCCGTTGCCGCCGAACACCATCAGCGCGAACTGCCGCGGGTCGCGCCCGCGCTCGCTCGAGACCGCGCGCAACGCCCGCGCCATCGTCGCATTGGCCACGCGATGGATCCCGAAGGCCGCTTCGTCGACGGATACGCCCATGGGCTCGGCCACCTGCTTGCCGACCGCCTCCACCGACAGCTCGGAGCGGATCGCGAGCTCGCCCCCGACGAGCTGGGTGGGGCTGATGAAGCCGAGCGCGACGTTGGCGTCGGTCACCGTCGCCACCGTGCCGCCCTGGTCGTAGCACACCGGCCCCGGCATGGCGCCCGCGCTCTCCGGCCCGGCGAGGAGCGCGCCCCCGGCGTCGATGCGAACGAGAGAGCCGCCCCCCGCTCCGACCTCGGCGATGTCGATGGCCGGAACGCTCACGTGGTAGCCGCCTCCCTTCAGGAACCTCGCTCCGAAGTTGATCCCCGCCCCGACGTCGAGGTCCGCGACCCGGTCGTACCGGCCGCCCTCGATCATCGCCGCCTTGGCCGTCGTCCCGCCCATGTCGAAGGTGAGGACGTTCTCGTAGCCGAGCTTGGCCGCGATCTCCGCCGCCCCGACGACCCCCGCCGATGGCCCTGACTCGATGATGTTGACCGGCCGCGCCGCGGCCGCATCGACGCCCATCGCCCCGCCGTTCGACTGCATGATCCGCAAGGGGCCGGCGATCTCGAGCCGGCGAAGGACCCGCTCGAGGGATCGGAGATAGGTCCCGACGACCGGCAGGATGTACGCGTTCACCACCGTGGTGCTGGTGCGCTCGTACTCCTTGAGCTCCGGGTTGACCTCGCTCGAGAGGCACAGCGGCACGTCGATGCCCCGCTCCCGGATCATCTCCGCGATGCGCCGTTCGTGCCCGTCATTGGCGTAGCTGTTGATGAGGGCGACGGCGATGGATTGCACGCCGTTCGCAAGAAGCCGGTCGAGCGCGGCGTGCACGCTCGCCTCGTCGAGCGGCTGAAGGACGCGGCCGGTGTGCTCGATCCGTTCAGCGACCTCGACGCGGTCGATCCGGGCCGCGAGCGCCTCGGGTTTCTGCCACTTGAGATCATAGAGGCGGGGCATGCGAAGACGCCGGATCTCGAGGATGTCGCGGAAACCGGCGGTGGTGACGAGGCCCGTCCTGACGCCCCGCTTCTCCAGGATCGCATTCGTGGCGACGGTCGTGCCGTGAATGACCTCCTCGACCTCGTCGCCGCCGATCCCGATCCGCGGCAACGCGACCTCGAGGCTCTCGGCGATGCTGCGGCTGTAGTCGTCCGGGGTCGACGGAACCTTGACGGTGAGGGCATGGCCCCCCGCCCCCAACAGGACGAGATCGGTGAAGGTCCCTCCGATGTCGATTCCTACGCGATAGCTCAATCTCTTCCTCCCGACTCCACCTTGCCCGCAAATTTCACCAACTTCTTGGCTAGCGGACGCGGAGCTGCTCGCCGTGACAAGGCGTACTCCCTCAAGCCGCTTCGACAGCGCGAAGCGCTAGTGTCGGCTACGCCTTCAGCAGCGCGCATGCGCTCTTTCGGTCCGTGCGCCTTGTCACAGCGGCATCTCCGCGCCCTCGCGACGAAAGTAGGTGAAATTTGCGGGCTAGCGCGCACGCCACCGGCTCGCGTTCACCGGGCCGGAATGCTGGAGCAATTGCCGGCCGCCTGCAAATCGCCCTTCCGGGCCCGACCCCGCACCCGAGCGCGGCGAGCCGCCCCGCCGGGCGATGCTCCGCTACGAAACGGCGGCGGCGGCGAGCGCGTCCGCCACCCGGCGGCAGGAACCCGGATCGAGGTGCGGGCCGACGGGAAGCGAGAGCAGGGTGTCGCCGAGACGGTCGGCGACCGGAAACGGCCGCCGCGCCGCCGGCATCTCCCGGTAGACCGGCTGGCGGTGGAGCGGCGGCGCGTAGTGGAGCCCGGTCGCGATCCCTTTCTCGGCGAGCCGGCCGCGCACCCGATCGCGCTCCGCGAGGTGCACCACGTAGTTGCGGAAGATGTGGGCATGGCCGGAACGGACCACCGGGGTCCGGACGGCGGCGTTCGCGAGCGCATCGGAGTAGACCGCCGCGCGTTCGACGTAGCCGTCCAGGATCCCCCGCAGGTGCGGCAGCTTCACCCGCAGCAGGGCCGCCTGGATCTCGTCCAGCCGCTCGTTGAGGCCCTCGTCCAGGTGATCGAGAGGGGGTGGCGCAAGCCCCGCGCGATAGTGCCGCTCGCGGTCCTGGCCGTAGCCCGCGAAGCGCTCCATGCGCCGGGCGATCGCCGGGTCGCCGGTGACCGCCGCCCCGCCGCTGCCGAAGCCGCCGAGGTGCTTGCTCGGGGCGAAGCTGAAGCAGGTGACGTCGGCCCATTGCCCGACCGGGCGGCCGTCGATCGACGCCCCGAGCGCGAGGCAGGCGTCCTCCACGATCGCGAGCCCGTGCCGCCCCGCGATCGCCCGAAGCGCGGGCATGTCGGCGGGGTGACCGTAGAGGTCGACGGGAAGGATCGCGGCCGTCCGAGGGGTGACCGCCGCGTCGACCTGGACCGGGTCGATGTTGCCGGTGTCGGGCTCGACGTCGACCCACACCGCGGTCGCGCCCGCGTGGTGGATCGCGGCCGTCGAGCCGATGTCGCTGTTCGGGACGGTGATCACCTCGTCGCCGCGCCCGATCCCGAGGCCGAGCAGGGCCACCTTGAGCGCCGCGGTGCCGGAGTTGGTGCCGACCGCGTGGCCGACCCCCAGCCATGCCGCGAACTCCGCCTCGAACGCGGGCGCCTCCGGCCCCCAGTCGAGCCGCCCGCTCGCGAGCACCCTCGCGACCGCCCCATCCAGCGCCGGCTTCAATCCCCGATAGGCAACGGCGTGGTCGTAGAAGGGAATCGTCATGGGTCCTCCGGCCAGGCCGTTCAGGGGCCGACTCGCCCGCCCGCGATTCCCGTGAGGTGTGGATTCGGGGTCCGGCGGCCGGCGCGAGACGCACTCCGCGAACTTGCACGACGAGATTGACTTACGACAAATATGTCGTACACCGATGCACGGCGACGCCCCTCGGGAGTCCCATCTCGTCCGACCGGCAGTTCGAAGCCGACGGACGGAGATTCCGGATTCACCGGGTCAGCCGGCAACCGTCTCGCGCTGGACGGCGTGGCAGGCGACGCCGTCGAGGAGGGGCGGGACCTCGCGGCGGCATCGGTCGAAGGCGAGCGGGCAGCGAGGATGGAAGGCGCAGCCGGGCGGCGGGTCGATGGGGCTCGGGATCTCGCCCGCGATCTCCGCGTCCGGGCGCCCGCGGGTCGCCACGTCCGGGACCGCCTCGAGCAGCATCCGGGTATAGGGGTGGCGCGGGCTCCGGAAGAGCGCCCGCGCGTCGCCCAACTCCACCACCCGGCCGAGGTACATGACCCCGATCCGGTCGGCCATGTGTCGCACGACCGCGAGGTCGTGGCTGATGAGCAGGTAGGTGAGGTCGAAACGATCCTGGAGGTCGCGCATCAGGTTGAGGATCTGCGCCTGCACGGACACGTCGAGGGCGGAGGTCGGCTCGTCGCACACGACGAGCTCCGCGCTCGAGGCGAGGGCGCGGGCGATCGCCACCCGCTGGCGCTGACCGCCGGAAAACTCGTGGGGAAAACGGAACCGGTCGCCGGGGTGCAGGCCGACCAGGTCGAGCAGCTCATCGACCCGTTCGGTGACCTCCGCGTGGGAGTGGGCGAGGCCGAAGGCGCGAATCGGCTCGGCGATGATGCGCTCGATGCGCCAGCGCGGGTTGAGGCTCGCGTAAGGATCCTGGAAGACCATGTGGATGCGGCGCCGGAGCCGCTGCCGCGCGGCCGCCTGACCGGGATCGGTGAGCGACACGCCTTCGACCCGGACGTCTCCCGCGGTCGGCGCCAGCAGGCCGACGACCATGCGCGCCACCGTGGTCTTTCCCGATCCGGACTCGCCGACGAGCGCGAAGGTCCGGGCCCGGTCAATCTCGAACGTCACGTCCTGCACCGCCGTGAGGAACCGCCGCGGCTCGCGCGCAAGGACGCGCGTCAGCCACGGCCTCGACACGTCGAAGGCGCGACTGACCCCGCTCACCTCGACCGCCGGAAGCGTGTTCACGGCGCCGCCTCGGCCGGCGCGCGGTACAGGTGGCAGGCGACCTGCCGGGTCTCACGCTCGACGAGCGGCGGCCGGCGCGCGGTGCACGGCTCGATCACGTGCCGGCACCGGGGGTGAAACGCGCACCCTTCCGGAATCGCCGACAACCGCGGCATCGCGCCCGGGATCTGGAC
>JAJECB010000264.1 GCA_022822245.1 Gammaproteobacteria bacterium | reverse complement strand
TGCGTCGCCGGCTACTCGGTGCACGTCTACGAGATGACCGACCGCCTCGGGGGGATGATGATCTGGGGGATTCCGGCGTTCCGGCTCCCGCCCGGCATCATCGAGGAGGACGTCGAGCGGCTGATGCAGCGTTGCCCCGGGCTCGAGGTGCATCTGGACACCGCACTCGGGCGCGACGTGAGCCTTGGGGAGCTGAAGGAGCGCCACGACGCGGTCCTGATGACCATCGGCGCATGGTGGGGCAAGCCGATGGGGATTCCTGGAGAGGAAGACGAGCGGGTGGTCGACGGCGTGGGGTTCCTGCGCCGGGTGAACGCGGGCGAGCGCCCGGAGATGCCGGAGACGGTGGTGGTGGTCGGCGGCGGGGATGTGGCGATGGATGCGTGCCGGGTGGCGAAGCGCCTGCCCGGGTGCAGGCACGTGAAGGTCATCTACCGCCGCGGCCCCGACGAGATTCCGGCGCGCGAGATCGAGCTCCACCATGCAATCAAGGAGGACGTCGAGTTCCTCTACCACACCCAGCAGGTGGCGGTGGTCCCGCGCGGCAATCAGCTCGCGCTGAAGTGCGTGAAGACCGCGCTCGGCGAGCCGGACGAGGACGGGCGTCGCCGCCCGATGGAGATAGAAGGGAGCGAGCACGAGATTCTGTGCGGCGCGGTGATTGCCGCGGTGGGGCAGCGCGGAATCTGCGAGGAGCTCGACCGGGCGGAGATGATGGGGCCGGACCGGGTCCGCACCGAGTGGGATTCGATGCGGACCTCGGACCCGAAGGTGTTCGCGGCCGGCGACGGTGCCTTCGGAGGCTCCACCATCGTGATGGCGATGCAGCACGGGCAGCGCGCGGCGTACTACGTGCGGCATTTTCTGGAGGGCAATGGGAACCCGCTGCCCTACCGCACGCCCTACCGCACACGCCGGGTGCCGGTGGCGCAGGACCTGATGTGGGAGAAGTTCCCCATCCAGGAGCCGGTGTTCTGCGGCCTGGGCGAGCGCCCGGCGGAGTTTCCCGAGATCGAGCTCACCTACGACACCGAGACCGCGCGGGCGGAAGCGGCGCGCTGCTACCGCTGCGACGCGGAGACCGGCTCGGCGGATTACTCGGTGCAGCACCGTGAGGACATCTTCTCGATGGCCCGCACGGACCCGGGGGATGCGGCGAAGCTCAAGGCGATGCTGGACCGGCGTATGCGGTTGCGCGAGAACCCGTTTCCCGAAGAGCGCCCGGCGTGCCTCGACGACCTCGTGTTCCTGCCCGCGAACCTGTCGCGGCTGGTCATCGACCCCTACCGCGAGGCGTGCAAGATTGGCTGGCGGCTGGGCGAGCGCCTCGACCTCGACATCCCCTTCTTCGTCGCGGGCTTCGATGCGGCGAGCGAGGAGCTGAAGGTGGCCGTCGACCGTGGCGCCGCTGCCGCGGGCGCCGCCTACCTGGGGGCGACCCGCCCGGGTCCGGACGCCCCGTGGCTGCAGCTTTGCGAGCCGGGCCGCGACGCCCCGAGCCACGACGCGACCGGGGTGGTGTACCGGGTCGGCGAGCGCTGGCACCCGATGCCGACTGCGCGCGTGCGTGACGGGCAGATTCTCGGCCTTCTCCTTGGCTCACGCGGGGGCCTCGAGGACGCGATCGTCTACGCGCTCGAGCGCGGCTTCGACCTGCTGGTGCTCGACGGCACGGGGGCTCTCGGCGGTGAGTGGCCGGAGTTGCGCGCCGCCCCCGACCTCGCCCTCCTCCGCGACACCATCGCGACCCTGCGACGGCTGAAGAAGGAGGAGGCAATCGACATCGCCTGGTTCGGCGGCGCGCGCTCGGGCACCGACGCAGCGAAGCTCGTCGGGCTCGGGGTGAACGCGATCGGTTACGGGGTGGCGGTCGCGCTGGCGCTTGGGGGCGAGATTACGCACACAGGCATGCGCTTTGCGTCGGACCGCACCGAGGGGGAGCGCACCGACGCGGTGGTGAACATCCTCAAGGCCAATGCGGGCGAAGCCTCGATGATGGCGCGTTGCGCGGGCAAGACGCGGCTGCACAACATCGAGCCGGAGGACCTGCGCTCGGTGACTCGGGCGACTGCCGCGACCACTGGTATACCGCTCGCGGGGACGCGGGCGGCGTAGGCCGCAAGTTGCGCCACTTCGCGGGTGCGGACGGCCCAACTGCCCTGAAACACGCCGCCGGGCCGGCAGTTGCTCCTTCGGCGGGCACCACACCGGTGCCCAATCCCGATCGCGCACGTTCGCTCAATCCCGTCCATTCGCGAAGGCGGTACTCACCGGATGCGTACGGTTCACGTCCCCTCGACCGCGGCGGCCCCGGGGCCAGCGCGGTGGAGTACGAGGTCTGGGTCAGGCTGAACGCGCGGTTCCGAGTGCGGAGCGGTCCCGGAGAGGACAACCCGGCCGTGCGGCGGGGCGCGGGCTGATACAACCAGCTGCGGTACGCCGGCACCGGCTCCGGAGAATCCGAACCATGCACCATGACACAGTGCATTGCGCCACGTCCTGAGCTCGTCGAGCCGCCCGCGCAGCTCGGTGCGGATGGTATGGGGAACCCTTCCGTCTTCGCGCAGGAGTTCGTCGAATCGCTCGGTCAGAGCGAACATGGAGTCGGCCGGGTAACCCTCCACCTTGGCGTACCACTTCAGGTGCGCCCCAGTCTGGTCGGGCTGGAGGTCGCTGAAATCTGCCGGCGGCGCCGTCATCGAGGGAGGCGCCGACCTGATCGTGACCTGCACTCTCACGACCTCCGTGATAGCATTCATACCTGCATACACGGTGAAAGTTCATGCGGACCACGATTTCCTTGCCCAACGAACTCGCCCAGCTTGCCCGGAACGAAGCCCGACGCAGAGGCGTCAGTCTGTCAGCGGTGGTCCGGGAGTCCCTGGAAAAGCATCTTCGCAAAACTCCGGCCACGAGACTTCCATGGCAGGGCATCATCGACGATCCCGGGAGTAGCGCGGACTCCCTGGATGCCGTGCTGGCCGACAACTGGGCGGACTACATTGCTCGCGATCGTTGACAGTGGCCCCCTGCTGGCAACCGTGAACGCCGCCGACCCGGACCATGCCGCTTGCGTAGAGGTGCTCACGCAACGGGAACTCACACCGATCATTCCTGCGCTTTGCATCGCCGAGGTGTGCTACTTCCTCGGACAACGACACGGGCCGGAAGTCGAAGCCCGTTTCGTCTCGAGCCTCGCCGGTTTCCACGTGGTGGCACCGGAGCCGGAAGACTGGGTCAGAATCGGCGAGCTGGTGCGCCGCTATGGCGATCTGCCGCTCGGCGCGACCGACGCATCCGTGGCCGTGCTGGCCGAACGTATGGGTACGACACGCATCGTCACGCTGGACCGGCGTCATTTCACGGTGCTGAGAAGCAACCGCGGGCAACCCTTCGACCTCTACCCGTGAGCTTGATGTGACTGGAGGCCTGTCTTCCTCGAGGAAGTGCATTCTCTCCGTCTGCAGTCGCTTGTCGGCTCCCGACTCCAAACGTCTTCAGCCGTTCGAACGCATCCCACAACTTCTCGAGCGCATCGCGGCGATCCTCGATCTTCGGACGCGCGATCCGCTCCCTGGCCGACTCGTGCAGCCGATCGGTTTCCCTGTCCCCCGTCGCGAATACCGTCCCACCGAGTGCCTCCGCCAACGGCGTCGGTAGCAGTCGGCGCGCCTGTCCTTTCGGTGTCGACTCAAAAGCCCCGTATTTCACGCGAACAGCAGGTGCACGTCCCCTCGACCGCGGCGGGTCCGGGGCCGGCGCGGTCGAGCACGAGGTCGGGGTCAGGCTGAACGCACGGTTCCGAGTGCGGAGCGGTCCCGGAGAGGGCCCCCGGCCGCGCGGCGGGGCGCCCTGTCCTTCGGCTCTGGCGACTGGAGCCTCGGTGTCCGTACCGATGCGGATGCACGGGAACGACGGACGGACCGATTGGAGAATTCTCCACGTCCGGGCGTGGAGCCGACCACCCGGTTCTCCGGGACGGGTGGACGCTTCGAGAGCCTGCGCTTCAACGGCCTACCGGTCGTCTCGCCATGAGCTACAAGTTCGATTGGGACCCAGACTCGGAGAAGGCCGAAGCGAACCGACGAAAGCACGACGTTTCCTTTCACGAGGCATCGACCGTCTTCGCCGATCCGCTGCGATGCTGATACGCGATCCCGACCGTTCCGTCGGTGAGGAACGCCATCTCGTCCTAGGCGCATCGTCCACGGGGCGGTGACTCGTGGTGAGTCACGTCGAGCGGCCGCCCCGGACACGGCTCATCAGCGCGCGACCAGCCAGCCGCAACGAGAGGAAACACGATGAGCAAGACACCTGACACTCCCACGGAAG
>JAJECB010000478.1 GCA_022822245.1 Gammaproteobacteria bacterium | reverse complement strand
TTTCCGTTTGCTCTTGATGCATTTGCTGCCCCGTCTGGCTATCTGGTAGGTAACTGGAGCTAAACTGTAGTTCACGTGTGGGCGAGCGTAGCACTTCCAAGCAAGTTGCTGGCTCCATGTTTCGTGGGAATGAGTTAGTGCGGCGAGCCAAGTGCAGGTTGAACGTGTTCGCGATAAACACCGTGTCTGCGGTGACCGGCCGTCTGTTGACGCGAATAACCACCTGGAAAAAATTCGATTTTCCTTGAGCTCGGGCACGATAGGTCTTTGCTGTTCGAGCCGGGCCGGAAGCGTTCCGGTAGCGGGTGAATTCATACCCCGGCGCAGGCGAACGCTTGCATGTCGGTGGTTGGTTTGCATGTTTGCTATGGGGCGCCGGGGTCAGTCGGCGGCCTGGGCGGCTGGGGTGGAGGCGGCCGGGTCGAGGGGGAGGCCGTAGAGGCGGGCGGCGTTTTGCCAGAGGACCTTTGCCTGGATGTGGGGGGCTACGCCGGTCATCTCGCGGGCGATGAAGTCCTGGCTGTCGGGCCAGACGCCGTCGGGGTGGGGGAAGTCCGAGCCCCACATGACGTTGTCCTCGCCGAGGACATCGATGAGGCGAACGCCGATGGGGTCGCTCTGGTAGGTGGCGTAGCACTGGCGGTGCCAGTACTCCGACGGCTTCATCTTGAGCTCGAGATCCTGGAACTGGTCCTCCCACTCGAGGTCCATGTGCTCGAGGACGTAGGGGATCCAGCCGATGCCGGCCTCGCCGATGACGAGCCGGACGTTGGGGAAGCGCTCAAGGACGCCGCCGTAGATCGCCTCCATGAGCTTGTCCGACATCTTGAGCTGGAAGCCGGTGATGAAGGTCGCGAAGGCGGCCCGTGACTCAATCTGGGTGAGCCCTTCGGTCTCGGGGAGCTTGCCGCCGATGGTGTGGATGTGCACCGGGAGCCCGCTCGCGTCCACCGCGGCCCACAGGGGGTTCCAGTGGCCGTGGTAGAGCGGCTTCATGTCGATGGTGTTCGCGATCTCGAGGCCGCGCACCGCGCCCCGCTTCGCGACCCGCTCGATCTCGGCGACCGCCGCGTCGATGTCGTGGTTCGGGATGCAGGCGATCCCGGCGAAGCGGTCGGGGTGCGTCTCGCAGAAGTCGGCGAGCCATTCGTTGTAGATGCGCATGACCTCGACCGCCGCCTCGCCGTCGTTCAGCCGGTTCGCGGCCCCGAGGATCCCGTAGAGCACCTCGCCCCGCACCCCGTCGAGGTCCTGGTCCCGCACCCGGAGCTCGGGCTCGGTCAGGCGGCGGATCCCCTTCGCTCCGTCCTCGTAGAGGCCCTGGGCGGCCATCCGGTCCGAGCGGTGGATCACCCCCGGCACGTACTCGCGCCCCGCCGATCCCATGCCGTTCTTGAGCCCGAAGTAGGCGCCGCCCCGCGACACCCAGACGTCGCGCCCCTGGTCGTCCTGGCTCACGTAGGGCATGCGCTCCTTGAGATGCGCGGGCGCCCCGTCGGTGAAGAGATCGGGCGGGAGCCAGATGAGGTCCACGTGGCAGTCGGCGGAGATGACCTTGCCTCTTACGTCCATTTCGTCTCTATCCCTCTGGTTCGATCAAGGTTAGCAGGTGGGCACTTCCGGGCGGCGGGCGGCCCAGGGGGCGATGCGCTCGAACGCGGCGGCGGCCTGGAGCACCGCCTGGTCCTCGTGGGGGCGGCCGACGATCTGGAGGCCGATGGGGAGGCCGTCGCCGGTGAAGCCGCACGGCACGCTCGCGGCCGGGTTGCCGGTCGCGTTGAACGGGAAGCTGAACGGGGTCCACGCGAAGAGGTCCTCCGCCTCGAAGCGCTCCGGGTCCGGTGCCACCTGGCCGACCGGGAACGCCGCCACCGCCGTCGCGGGGGTGAGCAGGAAGTCGTACTTCCCGAAGAACCGGGCCAGCCGGTCGCAGAACGCGAGGCGCTCGATCCGGGCCTGCACGTACTCCACCGCGCTGTACTCCATGCCGCGCCGCACCATGTGGACGAGCCCCGGGTCCATCTCGCTCTCCCACTCGCCCAAGTGCTGGACGAGGCCGCCCGCGACCGAGCTCTGGTAGATCACGATGAAGAAGTCGGTGGGGTTCCCGAGGCCGGGGTCGCCCTCCTCCACCTCCGCGCCCAGCTCCTCGAAGCGGGCCGCCGCCCGCGCCGTCGCCTCCGCGACCTCGGGGTCCACCTTCGCGTAGCCGAGGTCGGGGCTGAAGAAGACCTTCTTCCCTTCGATGCCGGCGTCGAGATCGGCGAGAAAGTTCCGGGCGCCATGGGGCACGCTGTCGCTGAAGCGGTCGGCCGGGTCGTGGCCCGCCATCACGCTCAGCATGAGGGCCGCGTCCGCGACGGTGCGGGTCATCGGCCCGAGGTGGGAGAGGAGGTCGTTGTGCGGCATCGGCAGGTACGCGACGACGCCGGTCGTCGGCTTGATGCCGAAGATCCCCGCGAACGACGACGGGATCCGGATCGAGCCCCCGCCGTCGCCGCCCTGGGCGAGCGGCCCGAGCCCCGCCGCGACCTGCGCCGAGGCGCCGCCGCTCGACCCGCCCGGGGTGCGGTCGAGGTTCCAGGGATTGCGGGTGATCCCGGTGAGCGGGCTGTCCGTCGCCCCCTTCCATCCGAACTCGGGGGTGGTCGTCTTGCCGAGGAAGAGCCCGCCCGCGTCCCGGAGCCGCCGCTCGAGCGGGGTGTCGTCCTCGGGGACGTTGTGCTCGAAGATCTTCGACCCGCGCATGGTGCGGATCCCCTTCGTCGGCTGAAGGTCCTTGATCGAGTACGGGATGCCATGGAGCGGGCCGAGCGCCCGCCCCCGCATGACCGCGTCCTCCGCCTCCTTCGCCTGCTCGAGGGCGATGTCCGGCGTCGCGGTGCAGAAGCAGTTGAGGGCAGGGTTCAGCGCGTCGATCCGCGCGGTCACCGCCCGCGCGAGCTCGACCGGCGAGAGCCGGCGGCTCCGGATGTCCGCCGCGAGATCGACCGCGGAGCGGAAACAGAGGTCCTCGTCGTGCATCGCTACCTTCTCCTTCCGGCTTGCCGGCCGGCCGGTCCCTTCCCGCGAGTCAGCGGCTGCCGCATCTCGACTCCGAGACGGCTATATTTCCACATAACAGACGAGGGAAGGCATCCATGTACACGACGAGCCTTCGCAAGGTCGGCGGTTCCATCATGCTCGCCGTGCCCCCGGCCCTTCTCGACCTCCTGAAGCTTCGTGCCGGAACCAGGGTGAACATCGGCGTCGAACACGGGCGCCTGATCGTCGCGCCAAGGGCACGTCCCAGCTACTCGCTCGATGAGCTTCTGGCGCAGTGCGACGAAACGGACGTTCCTTCGCCCGAGGATCGCGCCTGGCTCGACGCCCGGCCGGTGGGCAGCGAACTGCGGTAGTGGAGCGGGGCGAAATCTGGGTTGTGAGCCTCGACCCCGCGGCGGCACACGGTCCTGCGGGAGGTCTCGGCGGGCGGTGGGGAGGCGTGCACGCGGCTGCGCGGCCTGGGCTCACCGGGCCTTGAGCGGCGCGACTCCGCTCAGGTGGAAGCCTGAGTCCACCATCATGACCTCGCCCGTCACCTTGCTCGCGCCCTCCAGGAACCAGACCGCGACCTCCGCGATCTCGTCGTGCGTCGTGGGCGCGCCGAGGGGGTTGGATTCCGTGAGGCGCTCCAGGGTCGCGTCGTATCGCTCCGCGCCGAGCCCCGCGCGCATCCACGCCCCCTGCACGAAACCGGGGCATACGGCGTTGACCCGGACTCCGGGCCCGAGCACCCGGGCGAGCGACAGGGTCATGGTGTTGAGCGCCCCCTTTGATGCGGCGTAGGCGATGGAGCTCCCGGTCCCGATGACCCCTGCCATCGAGGCGATGTTGACGATCGACCCCCGCTCCATGACCGCCGCCGCGGCGCGGCTCATCTGGTAGGCGCCGACCACGTTCACGCCGTAGATCGCGTGGAAGTCCTCGGCCGTGAGGCCGTCGAGGTCCGCGTGGTCGCAGAACTTCGTCGTACCCGCGTTGTTGACGAGCACGTCGATGCGGCCCGTGGCCGACAGGGTGTTCCGGGTCGCGGTCTCGACCGACTCCGGATCGCTCACGTCCACGCG
>JAJECB010000216.1 GCA_022822245.1 Gammaproteobacteria bacterium | reverse complement strand
AGAACCAGTTGTTGTTCATCTCGTTGATTTCGTCGATGAGAACGAACCCCGGCTCCGCGAAGTCGTAGGTCGAGGACATGATCGCGTCCCACATCCGGCGGGCGGGGAGCGTGCGGTATACACGGCAGGCGACGCGCCCTTCGTCGTCACGCGTGTAGCTGTCGAAGTGCGCCGGCCAGTGGCGCCAGACGACCTGCTCGGGGTCGCCAAGATCGAGCTGCTCCCGCTCGCTCGCGGACATCGGGAACGCGAGCTTCCAGGGGAGGTCGTTCCGCACCGCGTCCACGAACTCCCGGGTGATGAGGAGCGAGAGATTGAACTGGCGAAGCCGCCCGTCCTCGCGCTTCGCCCGGATGAACTCCATCGCGTCGGGGTGGCCCACGTCGAACGTCGCCATCTGCGCGCCGCGCCGCCCGCCGGCCGACGAGACCGTGAAGCACATCGCGTCGTAGATGTCCATGAACGAGAGCGGCCCGGAGGTCTGCGCCCCCGCTCCGCTCACCCACGCCCCGCGCGGCCGGAGGGTGGAGAACTCGTAGCCGATGCCGCAGCCCGCCTTGAGGGTGAGGCCGGCCTCGTGGACCTTCCTCAGGATGTCGTCCATCGAATCCCGGACGACGCCCGACACCGTGCAGTTGATCGTGGACGTGGCCGGCTTGTGGTCCTGCGCCCCGGCGTTCGAAATGATGCGCCCGGCCGGGATCGCGCCCCGGCGGAGCGCCTCGCAGAAGCGCTCATGCCAGTGCTCGCGGGCTTCCGGAGTGGTCTCGACGTCCGCCAGGGTGCGGGCGACCCGGCGGTAGGTGTCGTCGATGTCGCGGTCGAGGGGCTCGCCGGTCTTCGTCTTGAGCCGGTACTTGGAGTCCCAGATATCGAGGGACGCGGGCTGGAGGTCGATGTCCGCGAGCCGGGTCGGCCGGAGCGGCAGGCGAAGCGACAGGACGTTGTGCTCGGCTGCGTCCACGGCAGACTCCGACGAAGGCACGAAGGGGAACACTGACGATAGCAGACGACCCGCATATGTCAACAACATGTTGTGGATGCGGATCGGGTTCACCCAACATGTTGTGGAAAGAGCTGTTGTCGAACGCTGAATCGATCCTGTGTGAACCCGTCGACGGGCGGTGGAAAAGCTGGGGACGGATCCGGCCGGCCGGCGCCCCGCGAGCCGCTCTCCGGCGAGGCGTTCTCCGGCGGCGGCGAAAGGGTTATCTTTCGCGGAACGTGCAAAGGAACGGGGGGGCAACCCATGAGCAGCCGATTCGACGCCGTCTTCGAGCGTTCCCTCCGCGACCCCGAGGGGTTCTGGGGGGAGGCGGCCGAGGCCGTTTCGTGGCACCGCCGCTGGAATCGGGTGCTCGACGACGGCCGGGCGCCGTTCTACCGCTGGTTCGCGGGAGCCGAGGTCAACACCTGCCACAACGCGGTCGACGTGCACGTCGAGGCGGGGCGCGGCGAGCAGCCGGCCATCATTTACGACAGCCCGATCACCGGCCGCAAGGCGAGCCTCACCTACGCCGAGCTTCAGGACGAGACCGCGCGCTGCGCCGGCGCCCTCGCCCGGCTCGGGGTCGGGCGCGGCGACCGGGTGATCGTCTACATGCCGATGGTGCCCGAGGCGGTGGTCGCGATGCTCGCGTGCGCGCGCCTCGGGGCGGTGCACAGCGTCGTCTTCGGGGGGTTCGCCTCGAAGGAGCTCGCGGGCCGCATCGACGACTGCGAGCCGAAGGTGATCCTCAGCGCCTCGTGCGGCATCGAGCCGGGGCGCATCGTCGAGTACAAGCCCCTCCTCGACGGAGCGATCGAGCTCGCCCGCCATCGCCCGGAGCGGTGCGTCATCCTCCAGCGCCCCGAGCACCGGTGCGCGCTCGACCCGGCCCGCGACCTCGACTGGGGCGACTTCCTCGCCGGCGCGCCGGCCCACGAGTGCGTGCCGGTCGCGGCCACCGACCCCCTCTACATCCTGTACACCTCCGGCACCACCGGCCAGCCGAAGGGGGTGGTGCGCGACAACGGCGGGCACATCGTGGCCCTCAAGTGGTCGATGAAGAACATCTACGGGGTGGACCCCGGCGAGGTCTTCTGGGCCGCCTCGGACATCGGCTGGGTCGTCGGCCACTCCTACATCGTGTACGCCCCCCTCTTCGCCGGCAACACGACGATCGTGTTCGAGGGCAAGCCGGTGGGGACGCCCGATCCCGGCACGTTCTGGCGGGTCATCTCCGAGCACGACGTGCGGGTGATGTTCACCGCCCCGACCGCGTTCCGCGCGATCAAGCGCGAGGATCCGGCCGGCGAGCACATCGCCCGCCACGACCTCTCCGCCTTCCGGACCCTCTTCCTCGCCGGCGAGCGCACCGACCCCGACACCCTCCACTGGGCGCGGGAGAAGCTCCGGGTGCCGGTCATCGACCACTGGTGGCAGACCGAGACGGGCTGGTCCATCTGCGCGAACTGCATCGGCATCGAGACGCTTCCGGTCAAGGAGGGCTCGCCGACCCGCGGCGTGCCCGGCATGGACGTGCGGGTCGTCGACGAGAATGCGGACGAGGTCGAGCGGGGCACGATCGGCGCCCTCGTCGTCAAGCTCCCCCTCCCGCCCGGGACCTTCCCCACCCTGTGGAAGGCCGAGGAGCGCTACGTCGAGAGCTACCTCGAGGAGTTCCCCGGCTACTACAAGACGGCGGACGCCGGGTACATGGACGAGGACGACTACGTCTTCGTCATGTCGCGGACCGACGACATCATCAACGTCGCGGGGCACCGCCTCTCCACCGGGGCGATGGAGGAGGTCCTCGCCGCCCACCCGGACGTCGCGGAGTGCGCCGTCGCGGGGGTGAACGACGCCCTCAAGGGGCAGGCCCCCCTCGGGTTCCTGGTCCTCAACGCGGGCTGCGAGAAGTCCCCGGTGGAAGTCGTGTCCGAGTCCGTCGCCCTCGTCCGCGAGCGCATCGGCCCGGTCGCCTCGTTCAAGACCGCGGTCGTCGTCGACCGCCTCCCCAAGACCCGTTCCGGCAAGATCCTCCGCGGCACCATGCAGAAGATCGCGAACGGCGAGGAGTGGCGGATGCCCGCCACCATCGACGACCCGACCATCCTCGACGAGATCACCGACGCCCTCCGGTCGATCGGCTACCCCGCGGGCGGTCCCTGACGCTGAGTCCGTTCCCCGGGCAGGCTCCTGTCACGGCGGCACGAGGACGGCCATCAATTCTGACTTGAGACCAGGGCGGATGCGTTCTTTGACTGTTTGTGCTGCCTGACAATGAGTTGACGGCGATTCTGGACATCTCCGCCACGTTCCGCTATAGGTACTGTGAGGCGAGCGTGGGGACGGGCAGGCGTTGGCGGTTCTTTCGGAGGTG
>JAJECB010000138.1 GCA_022822245.1 Gammaproteobacteria bacterium | reverse complement strand
ACGTTCTCGGCGAGGTCGATGGGCATCGGCTCCTTCCCGGCCCCGTACATGATCGCGGGAATCCTCCCTGAGCGCCGGAGCCGGCGCACCGCGCCCTTGCCTTGCTCGGAACGGATGTCCGCGTGAAGTTCGAACTCGGCCATGAACTGATGTCTCCGTGTTGGTTCGCAGGGGTTCGTGGAGTGATGCGTGTCGAGTGTCGTCGGACAGGTTCGTCGAATGTCGGACGGGGCGGCGCCGCGGTGGAGGCCCGTCCCCGCGCGCCTACTCCATGAAGAGCTCCCCGACCGACCGGCCGGTGCAGATCCTGAGGATGCTCTCCGCAAGCAGCTCGGCGATGCTGAGTCGCCGGATGCGGGGGCACGCGAGGGCTCGTTCGTCGAGCGGGATGGTGTCGGTGACGACGAGCTCGTCGAGGTCCGATTGCTCGATGTTGTCCACCGCGGGCTCGGAGAGGACCGCGTGCGTGCAGTAGGCGAACACCCGCTCCGCGCCCCGCTGCTTCAGGGCCCGCGCGCCTTGGCAGAGGGTTCCCGCAGTGTCGGCGATGTCGTCGACGATAACGCAGGTGCGCCCCTTCACCTCGCCGATGATGTTCATCACCCGGGCTTCGTTCGCCCGGGGACGGCGCTTGTCGATGATGGCGAGCTCCGCGTCGTCGAGCTGCTTCGCGATGGCCCGGGCCCGCACCACGCCTCCGACGTCCGGCGAGACCACGATCGGGTCGGTCAGCTCCCGGCGCCAGATGTCCCCGATGAGGATCGGCGAGGCGTAGATGTTGTCCACGGGAATGTCGAAGAAGCCCTGGATCTGGTCCGCGTGAAGGTCCACGGTCAACGCCCGGTGCGCCCCCGCGGTCGAGATCATGTTCGCCACCACCTTGGCCGAGATGGGGACCCGCACCGAACGCGGACGGCGGTCCTGGCGGGCGTAGCCGAAGTACGGGATGACGGCGGTGATGCGCGCGGCCGATGCGCGGCGTACCGCGTCCATCATGATGATGAGCTCCACCAGGTTCTCGTTGGCCGGCCGGCAGGTGGAGTTGATGATGAAGATGTCCTTCCCGCGGACCGAGTCGTTGATCTCGATGTTGACCTCGCCGTCCCGAAACCGGCTCACCGTCGCGCGGCCGGGTGGAACCCCGAGACTTGCGCACACGTCGTCCACGAGTCCGGCGCACGACGATCCAGCGAAGATCATTATCGAATTCGGATCGAGCGGTGAATCGCCGAAGGACGACGGAAGCTGCGAATCTCCAAACAGCCCGAAACGAGTTTCGTTCATCGCGTTCGACTCCGGACTCCCGGTGCGGCTCGGAAGCTCGCAGTCGAGTCAGGTTTGCAAAGCGGTTTCATGGACGAGACGTACGAGACTGCCACACCGGGACGGCATGACGTGGCCTTGAACGAAGAGGAGTGGCTTCATTCATGTCTCGTCGGTCCGGGTGCAGCTTCGCTGGGGTCTTGTCCTGGGTGGCGCTGTCGATCGGATCCGGTCCCCCGGGGCTCTCCGCCGGCCGTCCCGCCGCGGCGGGACCAGCGGGGGAATGGCTGGGGTGCCAGGATTCGAACCTGGGAATGCTGGGATCAAAACCCAGTGCCTTACCGCTTGGCTACACCCCAAGTCTTGCCGTTGCGGCCGGCCGACGGCTCCCACCCGGACGGGCCCCCTACCCGGATTCCTCCCCGGCGGGCGAACCGCTCGCCGGCCCGTGCTGCCCGGCGGTGCGCAGCGGCGACTCGGCGACGCCTCGCGCGACCCATCCGTCCCAGCCCTCCGGCAGCTCCCGAATTGCCCGACGTGCGGACACCTCCTCGCGGAACACGCCGAAGGCCGCCGATCCGGTACCCGTCATCCTCGCCCACTCTTCCCGTTCCACCCGCTGTCGGAGCCATTCGATCACTTTGTCGACCACCGGATTGCGAAGACGCACCAGCGGCTCGCAGTCGTTGCCGGCCGCGGCGAGCAGGGCGGCGACGTCGACCGTCCGGCCCGCGGAAGGGGCGGGCATTTTGAGCGGAGGGGAATCCCGTGTCAAACCGGGATCGCCGAAGACCGCGGCGGTCGAGACGAAGACCCGCGGATGGACCACGAGGTACCAAAGGGGCGGGAGGGGGAGCGGGCGGAGCCGTTCCCCGACCCCCTCCGCCCATCCGCTCCGGCCACGCACGAACACCGGCACGTCCGCGCCGAGCTCGAGACCGAGGTCGGCGAGCCGGTCGTGGTCGAGCCCGGCCTCCCAGATCCGGTTGAGGGCCACGAGGGTGGTCGCCGCATTCGAGCTGCCCCCGCCGAGCCCCGCTCCCTGCGGGATCCGCTTGACGAGGCGGATCGACACCCCCCTATGGGACCCCCGCGGAGCTCGGGCGCGCAGCAGCTCCGCGGCGCGAACCGACAGCTCGCTCTCGGGTTCGAGGCCGGGAGGCGGGTCGAGGAGCACGATGCCGGGGTCGCGCCGCGGGACGATCTCCACCTCGTCGCCGAAGTCGAGAAGCTGGAACACGGTCTGGAGATCGTGGCGTCCGTCCGCCCGGCGACCGGTGACGCGAAGGAAGAGGTTGAGCTTCGCGGGGGCGGGCCAGCGCATCACTCGAGGCGCCAGTCGCGAATCGCGATCCGGACCACGACCTCTTCCCCCCGCAGGGTGATCCGAGCCGGCAGGGCCGTCCCGCGAGCGTCCTCGGGCGGACCTCCGGTGGGGCCTTCGCGGTACCCGTAGTCCAGGCGCCAGCCCTGCTGCGCGAGCGACGAGAGCCGTCCCGCGGCATCGAGCGTCCAGTCCTCCACGGGGACCCCGGGCCGCGCCCGCGCGGTGATCCAGTGCCGGAGGGCCGATGCCGGAAGGTACCAGCCGAGCTCCTGGGCGAAGAGCGCCTCCGGCGTGGGGGCGCTCCGGCGCTCGCCCCGGGCCGTCGTCAGCTCAACCTCCCCCGGACGGCCTTCCACCTGGAATGCACCCTGTCCGAACGGCCCGCTCAGACGGAGGCGGAAGTCCTCGCGTGCCTGCCGCCAGTCGAGAGCTCCGCTCCAGTTCCGTTCGCCCTTGCGGTCGCCGGTCGTCCGTGCCGCGAGCTTGCCGAGCGCCCGCCAGCGCTCGACGATGTCGTCCGGAGGGCGGCCTCCGGGGTCGGCGCGAACGCCGTCATCGCGCCCCGGCGCCCCGAGGCAGCCGGGCAGGAGAAGCGCCAGCGCACCGCTGGCGAGGAGTCGCCGGCGCCGCGGGTCGAAAGCTTCCATGTTGGCGCGCATGCTTTACCGATCCCCTGCATAGACGGCGAAATCAAGGGTCTTTCCGTTTGATCCGCATGATCCATCCGGGTGGAACCATCTCCGATGTTTCCACCCTTGCGGAGGCGCGAAAGTTGCCGACTCTCGCTCGTTCGCGGCGTTTCGACATCGCGACCCGAACGGTTCGAAGAATTTGCGGGCAAGCGGCAAGCGACGAAGATCGGTGAAGTGCGCGCGTCAGGATCCGAAACGCTCGATGGTCTCGAGCAGCACCTCGTTGTCCGGCGCGTCGTCGAGAGCTGAGTCCCAGATCTCGCGGGCCTCCTCGTGGCGTCCGAGCGCCCACAGCACTTCGCCGAGATGGGCGGCAACCACCGGGTCCGGCTCCCCCTCGTACGAGCGGCGCAGGTGCGCGGCCGCCTCCTCGTGGCGCCCCAGTCGGTAGAGCACCCAGCCCATGCTGTCGACGATGTGGTACTCGTCCGGCTCGAGAGCGAGGGCCCGCTCCACGAGCGCGAGCGCTTCCTCGTAGCGATCGGTACGGTCCGCGAGGGTGTATCCGAGCGCGTTCAGGGCTTCGGCGTGATTCGGGTCGCGGGCGATGATCGCGCGAAGGTCGCGTTCCAGGATGTCGAGACGGTCGAGCCGCTCCGCGACCATCGCACGCGCGTAGAGCAGGTCGTCGTGCTCCGGGTAGGTGTAGAGCGCGGCGTCGAGAACGGTGATCGCCTCCGTGGGGCGGTCGGCGCGCAGGAGCAGGCCGCTCTCCGCCCGATAGAGCCGCACGTCATCGTCCTGGGTGTAGCGCGGGGTGGCGGCGAGGTGCCAGCGCGCCCACCGGAGCTCCCCCCGGTCGGCCATGATCTCCGCCGAGCGGATCCGGGCGCTCAGGTAGTACGACCCGTCGCGAACCTTCCGATACGCCCGGAGCGCCTGGTCGGGATCAGCCCGCTCTTCGTCGATGAGGCCGGTGAAGTACCACGCCCCGTCGCGCCATCCGGGCCAGCGGTAGAGCTCGCGGAAGTGCGGGAGGGCGTCGTCGAATCGCTCCATCACGGTCAGCAGCCGGGCGAGTTCCCAGCGCGCGTCGAGGTCATCCGGGCGGCGCCCGATGAGGGCCTCGTACTGGACGTGGGCCTCCTCCCGGCGTCCGGCGGAGGTGAGGAGCCGCGCCCGGGTGCGAAGGAGGTCGCCGCTCCCGTCGCTCCCCGCTTCGAGGCCGGCGAGCGCTTCCAGGGCGGCGTCGCGCTCGTCGCGGGCGAGGAGCAGCAGGGCCTGGGCGAGCGCGTAGCGGTGGTCCGCCGGCGACCCGCGCCGGAGCACCTCGAGGACCTTCAACGCCCGGTCGCCCTCGCCGGACCCGGCGAGCACGCGGGCGAGGGCGAACCGCGACTCGCGCCCGTCGCCCGCGACGGCTTCCATGATTCGAACCCGCCGCGCGGCGTCGGGGTCCTGGCGGACGATCTCGACGACGACGTCGTGGCCGCTGCGGCCCGAGTCGTCCCATTCCTCCGCGATGCTTCGAAGCAACGCCACCGCTTCCTCGGACCGGTCCGCGCGCGCGAGCATGAGGGCGTGCATCGGCCGCGCGAGCCGGTTCCCGGGTTCGAGACGGCGCCACTCGACGCACGCCTCGGCCGCGAGGCCGAAGCGCTCGACGCCGGCCGCCATGCTCGCGGCCCGACGGGCAAGGGCCGGGTCGCCGTGGCGGCGGGCGGCTTCGATGTAGCGTCGGGCCGCCCGGGCCGCGTCCGTCTCGTCACCCCGAAGCGCCGTGACCTCCGCGGTGAGCAGCGTCCCGAGCAATCCGCGCGGAAATCCGGAGGAGGCGTCGGCCTCGGGGGGCGGGGTGCCGGCGGGGAACGCCGGGGCGACGGCGAGCACGACCGCCGCCGCCGCCGTGGCGGCGAGAACGAGCCCGCGCGGGCGCAGGGTGCTCATCGCCATCCAGCAAGCCCGTTTGGCCCGCGTGTTCGCAGTCTGGTCAATGCTGCAAAGGTGTCGCATGGACGAGAGGCGCGAGGCCGAGGCCGGAATCGCGCGCCGGAGTATCGAACGAAGTCGGGTGGCTTCGAACGTGTCTCGTCGGCCCGAGGGGCAGCCTCGCCAGACACCTGGAACGGCCCGGAGATTGACGGATGGGTCGAATTTTCGAAGCAGGTTTCCGGCATGAGAGATACGAGGCTGCTACCGAGAGAGATGCTTGCATTTCTCCTTGTATGGCATGCCGCGATTCGGAGGAATTCAGCGGCTTCGAACATGTCTCGTCGGTCCGAGGGGCGGCCTCGCTAGAATAGCCGAATGCACCCTTCCGTAGTGGAAAAGCTGGAGGCGATTTCCGGTCGCGAGGAGGAACTCGGCCGGATGCTCTCCGACCCTGGCGTGATCGCCGACCAGGCCCGATTCCGGTCGCTGGCGAAGGAGCTCTCCGACCTTCGACCGGTCACGGACTGCTATCGGCGCTACCGCAACGCCCTCGATGCCGTCGAGTCGGCGCGGGAAATGCTGGGGGATTCCGACCCCGGGATCCGCGAGCTCGCCCGGGACGAGCTCGGCGAGGCGGAGGTGGCGTGCGACACCATCGAGCGCGAGCTCCGCGCCCTGCTCATCCCCGTGGACCCCGCCGACGACAGCAACACGTTCCTCGAGATCCGGGCCGGCACTGGAGGCGAGGAGGCGGCGCTCTTCGCCGGCGACCTCCTTCGGATGTACCTGCGGTACGCGGAAGGTCGACGGTGGAGCATGGAGGTCATGAGCGAGAGCCAGAGCGAGAAGGGCGGTTACCGCGAGGTGGTGGTGCGCGTGGTCGGCCGCAAGGCGTACTCGCGCCTCAAGTTCGAATCGGGCGGGCACCGGGTGCAGCGGGTGCCGGAGACGGAGTCGCAGGGCCGGATCCACACCTCGGCGTGCACGGTGGCGGTGCTGCCGGAGCTCGAGGACGTGAGCGAGGTGGAGATCGATCCGGGTGACCTCAAGGTGGACACGTTCCGGGCGTCGGGGGCGGGCGGCCAGCACGTCAACAAGACGGACTCGGCGATCCGCATCACCCACCTCCCGACCGGCATGGTGGTCGAGTGCCAGGACGAGCGCTCGCAGCACAAGAACCGGGCGCGCGCCCTCTCCCTGCTCCGCGCCCGCCTGCTCGCGGCGGAACGCGATCGGCAGGCCGCGGAGCGGGCGGCGGAGCGCCGGCTCCTCGTCGGGAGCGGCGACCGCTCGCAACGGATCCGGACCTACAACTTCCCCCAGGGGCGGATCACCGACCATCGCATCCACCTCACCCTGCACCGGCTCGAAGCGGTGCTCCAGGGCGACCTCGACCCCATCATCGACCCGCTGATGAGCGCGTACCAGGCCGACCAGCTTGCGGCCATGGGGCTCGAAGGGTGACCGGGGCGCGCCCGGCGACGGCTCCGGTGTCGTCCCCGGCCCCGGTCGCGGTCCGCGCGCCGGCCCTGGCGAGGGCCGGGGCGCCGGCGACCGCGGGCGGGCTCCTCGGCGAGGCGCGGCGGGCGCTTGCGGAGGTC
>JAJECB010000510.1 GCA_022822245.1 Gammaproteobacteria bacterium | reverse complement strand
GTCCAGGCGAATCCGCCCTCGACGAGCCCGGCGTCGACCGCGTCCAGGGTCTCCTTGACGCCGACCACCGCACCGGCCGGAAGGACCTCGATCACGACCTCGCCGTTGGTCAGATCGCGCACGTCCTTGGCGAACTCGTTGAGCATGTGCACTTCGTCGGCCTTCGACGGGATCACCGACTGGACGCGGATCTTCGTTTCGGCGAGAGCCGCCGAGGAGGCAATCATTGCCGTGGCCGCGAGCCCTGCGAGTCCAGCCGGCCACCAGGTTGGCTTGTACATGGTTGTCTTTCTCCCTCTCTTTCGAGTGACGCAAGCCCGGGGAGCGCCTGAAGAGTCAGGTCGGTATCGAGAGCTCCCTGGAGCTGAAACGATGCGTGTAGGCGCCGATCTCCGGGAGGGCATCATGCTCCCCCGCAAGGCTGCGAATCCGCAGCGCTTCCACTGGGTGGGACTTCCTCGCAGCCTCGGCGCGTTGTACTACTGGACTTGAGCGGCGTCAAATACGGCTGGGTGCGGTCCGCATGCCGGATTCGGGCGTATCCGTCGGCGGCCGGGCATCCGGCCCCGCCGGCGCCGAAGGGCCGCGGTGGATCGCCGGAGTCCGAGTCGGCGAACATCGAGGCCCGGCCTCGCACGAACGGATGCCGTCGGGTACCAATTCGGGGGGGAGAACCATGCGGCTTGTGTCGAAGACCATCGCGGTCACCGGAGCACAGCAGGGAATCGGCGCCGCCGTCGCCCGCGGCGCCGCGCGCGAGGGCGCGGACGTGGTCGTGAACTGGCTCGACGACGAAGACGGCGCGCAGGCGGTCGCGGACGGTGTCGCGGCGGCGGGCGCCAGCGCCGTCCTCGTCCAGGGCAGCGTCACCGACGAGGACGCGATCGCGCGCATCGTCGATGCCGGCCTCGGTCTCGGAGGCCGGCGGCGGCTGGACGGCTTCGTGAACAACGCGGGGATCTTTCCGCGGGTTCCCTTCCTCGACGCCACCGGGGCCGACTGGGACGTGGTCCACGACGTGAACCTCAAGGGCACGTTCCGCTGCACCCAGGCCGCCGCGCGGGCGATGATCGCGACCGGCAACGGTGGCTCCATCGTCAACCTGTCCTCGGCGTCCGCGTTCCGGGGCTCGCCGAACGGGGTTCACTACGCGGCGTCGAAAGCCGGGGTGCTCGGCCTGACCCGGGCGGCCGCCCTCGATCTGGCTCCGCACCGGATCCGGGTCAACGCCGTCGCGCCGGGTCTCACCGATACCGCGCAGCCTCGCTACGGGATGAGCGAGGAGGAGATCGCCGCCGCCGGGGCCGCGATTCCGCTCGGTCGCATCGCTTTCCCCGACGAGGTCGCCGCGCTCGCGATCTTCCTGCTCTCGGACGAGGCGTCGCAGATCACCGGGCAGACGCTGCACGTCAACGGCGGGGACTATCTCGCGTGACGCAAATCGCTCATCCGGGCGAATCCGAACATGAACCGGAGCGGAAAGTGACCGCAGGCGGCAAGCGAGTGGTCGTCCTCAAGCGAGGCCGGCTGGTGACCGGACTGGGACACGCGCCCGGTGCTCACGCCGAGTATGCGCAGATGGAGCTGCAGGGCGCGGTGACCGTCATTGGCGACATCGTCGAACCGGCGGTCCCCGAGGATCACTGGGAAAGTCTGGGTCAGCGGTTGAGGACACACGAATGAACATCGGCTTCATCGGACTCGGCAACGTCGGCGGCAAGCTCGCCGGCTCCCTGCTGCGCAACGGACTCGACCTGACGGTGCGCGATCTGGACCGCGGCGCCGCGCAGCGGTTCCTGGACGCGGGCGCGCACTGGGGGGAGAGCCCCGCGCGGATGATGGAATCCTGCGATGCGGTCATCACCTGCCTCCCCACTCCAGCCGCGTCGGGCGCGGTGCTGGAAGCCGAGGACGGCCTGCTCTCGGCGATGACCCCGGGAAAGATCTGGATGGAGATGTCGACGACCGACGAGGCCGAGGTCCGCCGGCTCGGGGAGAAGGTGAGCGCGCTCGGGGGCGAGCCGGTCGACTGTCCGGTCTCCGGCGGGTGCCACCGCGCCGACACCGGCAACATCTCCATCTTCGCGGGCTGCGAGCGCTCGACCTTCGAGCGCATCCTGCCGCTGCTCACCGCCATGGGCCGCCGAATCCTGCACACTGGCCCCCTCGGATCGGCCTCGATCCTGAAGGTCGTCACCAACTACCTCGCGACCGCCAACCTCGTGTCCTGCTGCGAGGCGCTGGTGACCGCGAAGGCGGCGGGGATGGACCTGAACACCGCCTGGGAGGCGATCCGGATCTCGTCGGGCAACTCGTTCGTGCACGAGACCGAGAGCCAGGTGATCCTGAACGGATCCCGCGACATCTCGTTCACGATGGATCTGGTGAGCAAGGACATCGGGCTCTTTCAGGCGATTGCCGACCGGTGCGGCGTCCCGGTCGAGCTCAACCCGATCCTGGTCGACATCTTCAGGAACGGCGAGGCGCGCTACGGCTCGCGCGAATGGTCCCCGAACATCATCCGCCGCCTTGAGGACGCCACCGGCCTTTCGATTCTCGCGCTCGGCTTTCCCGCGCGGATGATCGACGACGAGCCGGAGGAACCTGGCTACGAGGTGGTTCCAACCGGCCGGGAATGAACCCGGGTGCCGGCCGGAGCGCAGCCGGCACCGGCTGCCCACTCTCGCGACAGCGACGGCGACCGCACCAATCGATCAGGTCACGGCCCGCCGTTCCCGGTACCGGGGCCGCTCCCACAGCCGTCCGGCCACGATCTCGCCCAGGATTTCCGCCGCCCGGATCATGTCCTCCGCACCCAGGTAGAGCGGGGCGACCCCGAACCGCATGACGTCCGGGGCGCGGAAGTCGCCGATGACGCCCCGGTCGATGAGCGCCCGCATCGTCGGCGACGAGTGCTCGAACCGGAACGACACCTGCGAGCCGCGCTCCCCGGCGGCCCGCGGGCTGACCAGCTCCACCGCCGGGCAGCGTCGCTCCACCTCGGCGATGAACAGGTCGCCGAGCTCCATCGATCGGGCGCGGACGTCGTGGATCGACACTTCGTCCCACACGTCGAGGGCGGCATCGAGGGCGGCAAAGGCGATGATCGGCGGCGTGCCCACCCGCATCCGCTCGATGCCCCGGCCGGAGCGGTAGTCGAGGTCGAAGGCGAAGGGGGCCTCGTGGCCCAGCCAGCCCGAGAGGACCGGGCGAATCCGGTCGACGTGCCCGGGCGAGACGTAGATGAATGCCGGCGCGCCCGGGCCGGCGTTCAGGAACTTGTAAGTGCAGCCGACG
>JAJECB010000466.1 GCA_022822245.1 Gammaproteobacteria bacterium | reverse complement strand
ATGAGCTCGCCCCGCAGGTTCACCAGCGCACCGCCCGAATTTCCCGGGTTGATGGAGGCGTCGGTCTGGATGAAGTCCTCGTAGCCGCCCACGTTGAGGCCGGTCCGGCCGAGGGCGCTCACGATCCCGGAGGTGACGGTCTGGCCGATGCCGAACGGATTGCCGATGGCGAGCACGAAGTCTCCGACCTCGAGCCCTTCCGAGTCTCCGAAGTTGATCGCGGTGAGATCGCCGGCCTCGATCCGGAGCAGGGCGATGTCCGTTCCTTCGTCGCTCCCGAGGAGCTCGGCTTCGAAGCTGCGCCGGTCCGCGAGGGTGACGATGAGCTTGTCCGCGTTGTTCACCACGTGGTGGTTCGTCATCACGTAGCCGCGTTCCGCGTCGACGATCACCCCGGAGCCGGCGCTTCGCTGGAGCCGGTCCTGCTGCTCCCGGGGGATGTTGAAGAACCGCCGGAAGAACGGGTCGTCGAACATCGGATGGCGGGACGTCCGGTTCCGGGAGATGACCGCGATGTTGACGACGGCCGGGGTCACCTCCTTCAGCATCGGCGCCAGGGTCGGCTTGCCGTTGCCTCCCGCCGGATACGGCCACTGCGCCCACGCGGTCGCCGCGGCGGCGAACGACAGCAGGAGGACGAGGGCGCGAAGCCCTGCGAGGGGTGGACGTGTCATGTCGGATTCTCCCGGCGCGGGGTGTCTGCTTCCCATTGTGGGGCGGGCCCGCGCCCATTCAAGTCGGAGGGACGATCCGGCCGCGGGCCGTTCATATCCCGATGTGACGCGCGATCGCGTCCGGGCTCGCCCGCAGCTTTCCGCTCGTGCCGCTCCATACGATGCGGCCCTTCTCGATGATGAAGTGGCGGTCCGCGATGCGGGTGAGGTCATCTATGTTCTTGTCGATGATGAGGATCGATTGCCCGGCGGCCTTGAGCCGGGCGAGGCAGGACCAGATCTCCCGCCGGACGAGGGGCGCCAGCCCCTCGGTCGCCTCGTCGAGGATGAGCAGCACCGGGTTGGTCATGAGGGCGCGCCCGATGGACAGCATCTGCTGCTCGCCGCCGGAGAGGAGCGAACCCGGGGTGCCGCGGCGCTCCGCGAGGGCGGGAAACAGCTTGTAGACGCGCTCCGTCGTCCACCCGCCCGCGTCGCCGCCGCGGCTGCCGGTGCCTCCGCCATCGCGGGTGGCGCGCGCGGTTGCGACCAGGTTCTCGTGGGTGCTGAGGTTGGGGAAGACCTGGCGCGCTTCCGGCACGAGCCCGAGCCCGGCCTGCCCGATTCGCCACGGCGGTTGCCCGGAGAGCTCCCGTCCGGCCATGCGGACCGAGCCGTCGAGCGGCGGAACGAGGCCCATGATCGAGTACACGGTCGTGGTCTTGCCCATTCCGTTGCGGCCGAGCAGGGAGGTCATCTCGCCGGCCCCCACCTCGAGGTCGACCCCGAAGAGCACCTGGCTCCGCCCGTAGGCGGCGGTAAGTCCCCGCACCTCGAGCAGGGGGTCAGCCATCGGATCCGCTCAACGCGTCCACCTTCCCCGTCCCCTCCCCGCCTCCGGCGTCGGGAAAGTCCTCGCCGAGGTATGCGCGGCGCACCTCGGGGTCGGCCCGGATCGCTTCCGGCCGGCCGGAAGCGACCACCCGTCCGCTGACGAGGACCGTGATCCGGTCGGCGATCGCGAACACCGCGTCCATGTCGTGCTCGACGAGCAGCAGGGTCCGCTCGCGCCGCAGGTTCCGCAGGGTCGACACCATCCGGGCGGATTCCTCCGGCCCCATGCCCGCCATCGGTTCGTCGAGGAGCAGCAGGCGGGGCCGGGTCGCGAGGGCCATCGCGATCTCGAGCTGGCGGTGCTCGCCGTGAGAGAGGTCTCCGGCGGCGTCTTCGGCCCGCTCCACGAGGCCCACGCGCGCGAGCTGGTCGAGGGCGGCTCCCCGCAGGCCGTCGTCCCCGAGGGCTTCGCCCCACAGCCGATAGGCATGGCCGGTCGCCGCCTGGACCGCGAGCACCGCGTTCTCGATGACGGTGAGCGTGGCGAAGATGCTCGTGATCTGAAACGATCGGGCAAGCCCGAGCCGGGCGCGGCGGTGGGCGGGGAGGTGGGTGATGGACCGGCCGTCGAGCTCGATGGTCCCCGCGTCGGGGAGGGTGGAGCCCGCGACCTGGGCGATGAAGGTCGTCTTCCCCGCCCCGTTGGGGCCGATGATGGCGTGAGCCTCATGCTCGAACACGTCGAGATCGATACCGTCCGACGCGGTCACCCCGCCGAAGTGCCGGGTGAGGCCCCGCACGCTGAGGAGCGGCGCGGTCATCCCCCGGTTCCCGTGCGGCGCGGGCCGGCGCGGGAGGCCGAACGATGATCGGAACCTGGGTCCGACGCCTGCGAAGCGATCGCGAAGCGGAGCAGGAGCTGCCGGAGCGGGTGCGCGAAGCGATCCGGCGCCAGGAGGTCGAGAGCCAACGGCTCATCAGCCTGCTCCAGCTCGGCGTGGTCGCGTTCTTCATGTTCCTCGCCGCCATCCAGCCCGACCAGCCGGCCGCGGTCCGCGTTCCGGACGCCGTCGACCCGGTTCCGATCGTCCTCGGCGGGTACGCGCTCTTCACCCTCGTTCGCCTGTATCTCTCGTGGCGCGAACGCCTCGTGCCGTGGGTCCTCTACCTCTCCATCGTCCTCGACATGGCGCTCCTCCTCGCCCTCATCTGGTCCTTCCATCTCGAGTACGGGCAGCCGCCGTCGTTCTATCTCAAGGCCCCGACCATGATCTACGTGTTCATCTTCATCGGGCTCCGGGTGCTGACCTTCCGCGCCCGCTACGTGGTCGTGTCGGGGCTCACCGCCGCCGCCGGCTGGGCGGCGCTTGCCGCCTACGCGGTCTACGCCTCCGGCGGCCGGGAGATGATTACCCGCGACTACGTCGAGTACATGACCTCCAACTCGGTCCTCATCGGGGCCGAGGCGGACAAGATCATCGCCATCCTGGTGGTGACGGTGGTGCTCGCGTTCGCGATGAACCAGGCGCGGCGCCTCGTCGTGCGTTCCGCCGCCGAGGGCGCGGCGGCGCGGGACCTCGCGCGCTTCTTCTCGCCCGAGGTCGCCCGGCAGATCACCGCCTCCGAGCAGATGATCGAGGCGGGCAGCGGCGAGGCGCGCGACGCGGCCATCGTGTTCTGCGACATCCGCGGCTTCACCCGCTTCTCGCACACCGTTTCGCCGGGCGAGGTGATCGTGATGCTGACCGAGTATCAGCAGGCGCTCGTCCCGTCCCTCCTGGGGCACGGGGGGACTATCGACAAGTTCATGGGCGACGGGATCATGGCGACGTTCGGCGCGGTCCGGCCCTCGGAGACGGCGGCCGCGGACGCGTTGCGGGCGGTGGACTCGGTGATGGAAGCGGCCGCGGCGTGGAATCGGTACTGCGCCGCCGAGGGCCGGCCGGCGCACCGCGTGAACGCGGCCGCCGCCTTCGGCCCCATCGTGTTCGGCGCGGTGGGCGACGTCGACCGGCTCGAGTACACCGTCATCGGCGACCCGGTCAACCAGGCCGCGAAGCTCGAGAAGGCGAACCGTGCGGAAGGGGTCGACGCGCTCACGGACCGCGGCACCTTCGAGGCCGCCGTCGGGCAGGGCTACGAGGCGGAGTCGGTCGAGCATCGCTCGGACTCCCGGCTCGAGGGGTTCGACGAGCCGGTGGATCTCGTGGTCCTCGCGCCCCGCTCGAGCAGTCCGTCGAGTCCTCCCCGATAGAACAGGACGACGAGGATGAGGATGAGGCCGAACGCGAGCGGCCAGTAGATGCTGAATCCGGAGAGGAACTCCTCGAGGAGGATGAACGCGGCGGCGCCGAAGAGCGGCCCGAGGGCGCTTCCCGCCCCCCCGAGCACGACCATGAAGATGAGCTCCCCGGAGCGGGTCCAGTCCATCATCTCCGGGCTGATGAAGCTCGTGAAGTTGCCGAGGAGCCAGCCCGCGAGGCCCGCGATCATTCCCGCAAGGACGTAGCAGGCCAGGCGATAGCGGAAGGTGTTGAAGCCGAGGGCCTGCATGCGGGCGTCGTTGTCGCGCGAGCCCCGGATGACGAGACCGAAGCGCGAGCGAACGATCCGGCGCACGAGATACGTCACGAGGACGAGGACCGCGAACGCGGCGTAGTAGAGCTGCACGTTGCTCTCGAGGTCGACGCCCCCGCCGACCTCGCTCCGAAGCTCGATGACCAGCCCGTCGTCGCCTCCGTACTCCTCGATGCTCACGAATGCGAAGAAGACCATCTGGGCGAAGGCGAGGGTGATCATGATGAAGTACACCCCGCGCGTGCGAAGGCTTACCAAGCCCGTCACGAAGGCGAAGAGGGCGCTCGCCCCGAGGGCGAGGGGAAGCTGGAACCAGGCCGAGTACTCCCCGTAGTAGGCGGGGATCCCGACCGCGTAGGCGCCGATTCCGAGGTAGGCGGAGTGGCCGAAGCTGATCATGCCGCCGTAGCCGAGGATGAGGTTGAGGCTCGCGGCGGCGATGGCGAGGACGAGGACCCGGGTTGCGAGATCGAGGTAGAACGGCTCGTCGATCCAGGCGATGAACGGCGGGGCGGCGGCAAGGAGCGCGAAGACGACGGCGCCGGCGAGGGTGCGCGGGTCGCGGCTCGCCTCGCGGAGCCGCGCGCGTGCGGAATCGGAAACCCGCCGGTCCATCAGCGGCCCCGGGGCGGGAAGAGCCCCTGCGGCCGGAAGTAGAGGATCGCGGCCATGAGGATGTAGATGAGCATGGCCGACACCGCCGGCGCGGCCGTCTCGGCCGCCTGGTTGGATACCACCAGCTTCATCGCCCCGTCGAGGAACGAGCGCCCCAGGGTGTCGATGAGGCCCACGATGAGGGCGGCGATGAAGGCCCCCCGCACCGAGCCGATCCCGCCGATGATGATGACCACGAAGGCGACGATGAGGATCTCGTTCCCCATCCCGATGCTCGCCTCCGTAATCGGGGCGATGAGGAGGCCGGCGAGCCCCGCGAGCGCCGCCCCGGCTCCGAAGACGATGGTGAACAGGGCCTGGATGTTGACGCCGAGGGCGTTCACGAGCCGGGGGTTCGAGGCCCCCGCGCGGACCAGCATGCCGGTTCGGGTCCGCGCGATGACGATCCACATCGCGAGGGCGACGGCGAGTCCTCCCGCGATGATGACGAGACGGTAGACCGGGAACACGACCCCGCCCGGAAGGGTCACCTGGCCGTTCAGGATCTGCGGCAGCGGGAAGCTCAGGCCCTCCGGACCCCAGATGAGGTGCACCAGCGTGTCGAACACGAGGATGAGTCCGAAAGTGGCGAGCACCTGGTCGAGGTGGTCGCGCTGATAGAGGTGGCGGATGACGAGGACCTCCACCACCACCCCGATCGCGAAGGTGGCGGGGAGGGCGACGAGGACCCCGAGGAGGAACGAGTCCGAGGCGAGGGTGACCGTGGCGCACACGAACGCCCCCGCCATGTAGAGCGAGCCGTGCGCGAGGTTCACGCAGTCCATGATCCCGAACACGAGGGTGAGCCCCGCCGCGAGCAGAAAGAGCAGCACCCCGAGCTGAAGCCCGTTCAGGAACTGGGTGAGGACCAGGGTGACGTCCATCGGCTCAGGGGTTCAGGGGGGCAGGGACCGGCCCGGCAAGGAGAGACGCGGCAACCATCCCGGGATCGGCGACGGAGCCGGGCCGCCGCCGGTGCCGGCGGCCCGGCGGCGGCGGTCGCCGGCCGGGGAGCCGGGCCGTGCTCCCCGCCGGTTCGGGGCGCGTGCGCCCCTACATCTTGCACTCGCTCGCGTAGCTGTCCTGATGCGCGGTGTACACCGTCTCCACCACCTGGGTGGTCCAGTTCCCGTCCTCGTCCTCGACGACCTTGCGCAGGTAGAAGTTCTGGATCGGGAAGTGGTTGTTGCCGTAGGTGTACGGGCCGCGGACGGAGGGGTAGTCGGCGGCGGCCATCGCCGCCCGCATGCCGTCCATGTCGTCGAGGTTCCCGTTCACCGCCTCGACCGCGCTCTTGATGAGGAAGATCGCGTCGTAGGACTGCGCCGCGTAGTGGGTCGGGTAGCGCTCGAACTTCGCCCGGTACCCGGACACGAACTTCCGGTTCTGCGGAAAGTCGAGATCCGGGGTCCAGTACATGGTCATCTGCGAGCCGAGCACCCCCTTGAGGCCCGCCTTCTGGAGGCGCGGCAGGGAGATGGAGTCGACCGTGAACACGGTGTAGAGCGGGAGCACGTCCACGAGGCCCGCCTGCTCGTACTGCTTGATGAAGGCGGGTCCGGCGGGTCCGGGGTAGAAGACGAAGATCCCGTCCGCCTCCGAGGCGCGGGCCTTGGCGAGCTCGGCGGAGAAGTCGAGCTGCGCGTCCTTGCCCCACTTCGTCATGTCCTTGCCGACCACCTCGCCCGCGAAGGTGCGCTCGACCCCGGACACCATGTTCTTCCCGGCCGCGTAGTTGGGGGCCATGATGTAGAGCTTCTTCACCCCCTTGCGATTGAGGACCTCGCCCATCGCCATCGGCGTCTGGTCGTTCTGCCAGGAGGTCGAGAAGAAGTTCTCGTGGCAGAGCTTGCCGGCGAGCTGGGAGGGGCCCGCGTTCGAGCTGATGAGG
>JAJECB010000090.1 GCA_022822245.1 Gammaproteobacteria bacterium | reverse complement strand
GGCTACGAGGACTTCATCCAGACCGACGCCTCCATCAATCCCGGCAACTCGGGCGGCGCCCTGGTCGATCTCGACGGCAAGCTGGTGGGGATCAACAGCGCCATCATGACCCCGGCGGGCGGCAACGTGGGCATCGGCTTCGCGGTCCCGGCCGCGATGGCCCGGGAGATCATGGACCAGCTCATCGAGTACGGCGAGGTCCGTCGCGGGCAGCTCGGGATCCACATCCAGGACGTCACCCCGAGCATCGCCGAGGCGCTGAACCTCGACACCGCGACCGGAGCGCTCGTCTCCCAGGTGGTGCCCGGATCGGCCGCCGAGGAGGCGGGGATCCAGGCCGGCGACGTCATCCTCGCCATCGACGGACGGCCGGTGGAGGATAGCACCGGCCTCAGGAACATGATCGGGCTGATGCGCCTCGGCACGGACATGGAGATCACCTACATCCGCGACGGCGAGAAGCGGACGATGCGGGCGAAGACCGGACGTTCCTCGAACCAGGTCCTCGCCGAGAGCGGGGCGGTCGACAAGCTGAAGGGGGCCGAGTTCCGGGACCTCGATCCGAGCCATCCGCGATACGGCAGCGTCGAGGGAGTGCTGGTGGCGCAAGTCGAGGAAGGGAGCCCGGCGGAGCGCAACGGACTTCAGCCGGGCGACATCGTCACCGCCGTGAATCGCACGGCGGTCCGATCGGTGGCGGAGTTCTCGAAGGTCGCGGCCGGCGCCGACGGCGCCATCGCCCTCAACATCCTGCGGGGCAACGCACGGCTCTTCCTCGTCATCCCGTGACCCGGCGGCGCCCGCGACCTGCCTCCGGGGAGGGCGCTCGGGGCGGCGGGAGGATCAGGACTGGAGGGCGGCGCCGTCCTGGAGCAGGGCCTCGATCCCGGCCTCGTCGAGGCCCGCCTCGCGCAGCACCTCGACGGTGTGCTCGCCGAGAAGGGGCGCGGGGCGGCGAACCGCGGCCGGTGAGCGGGAGAAGCGGGTCGGCGGGCCGATCTGCAGGGTCTCGTCCTCGCTCGGATGGTCGACGCGCCGAATGAGATCCTGGCCGGCGAGGTGCGGATCGGCGAGCAGATCCTCGAGGGCGTTGACGGGTCCGGCCGGGATCTCCGCCTTCTCGAGGTCCGCGAGCCACTCGGCGGTGGTCCGCTCCCCGAGCAGCTCTTCGGCCACCGCGTACAGCTCGGCGACGTTCTCGGTCCGGCCGGAGATGTGCGCGAAGCGCGGATCCTCGCTCCGCTCGGGGCACCCGGCGAGCTCGAAGAACGCCTTCCAGTGGCGGTCGGTGTAGGCGAGCATGCACAGGTAGCCGTCGCGGGTGCGGAAGGGGCGCCGGTTTGGCGCGAGCATCCGCACGTAGCCGAGCGCTCCGTCGTTCGGGTGCACGGCACGCTCCCAGAGATGCTCGACCATGACGTAGGAGACCATGGTCTCGAACATGGGGACCTCGATCTCCTGGCCTTCCCCGGTGCGCTCGCGGTGGAGCAAGGCCGCGAGCACCGCGTTGGCGACGAAGAGCCCGACCGTCTTGTCGGCGACGATGGTCGGCGCGTAGCGGGGAGGACCGCCGGTGACCCGTCCCATCAGGTCGGCGATCCCGCACATCCCCTGGATGAGGTCGTCGTAGGCGGGGCGCCCGGCGTAGGGACCGCCGGACCCGAACCCGCAGGCGGCGCAGTACACGATGTCCGGGCGGATCGCCCTCAGCTCGTCGTAGGTGAGCCCGAGGCGCGCGATGGCCCCCGGCCGCATGCTGTGCACGAAGGCGTCGGCGCCGGAAACGAGCCGCATCAGCGCGGCTCGCGCCCGCGGGCGCTTGAGGTCGAGGACGACGCTTCGCTTGCTGCTCCCGAGGGCGAGGTGGATGGGCGCCATGCCGGGGCTCTTCCGCGGTCCGATCTCGCGCAGCATGTCGCCCTCGGGCGGCTCGACCTTGACGACGTCCGCCCCCATGTCGCCCAGGATCCGGGTCGCATAGGGGCCGAGCACGACGGTGGTGAGATCGACGATCCGGTATCCGGAGAGTGGTCCGTTCATGATGTTCGGGTCCTGGCCCATTCCGGCTCCCCGCGGCGACGCGGG
This sequence comes from Gammaproteobacteria bacterium, assembly GCA_022822245.1. The sequence continues at coordinate 855 of JAJECB010000090.1, read as the reverse complement.
AGTGTAACCGGCCGGCTGGCGGGAGCTTCGGCGGTCGTGCATGATCGCGGCAGTCCGCTTCTCACCGGGAGGATCGGGGCCATGAAGTTCTCCGCCGACTCGTTCCTGAGCGACATCCACGCCGCGAACGCGGATGCGTCGCCGCGCCACGCGGTGTGCGAGGTGGTGGCCCGCGCCGTCTCGGATCCCGAGGCGATGGCGCGGGCCTTCGGCCCGCTCACCCACGGGCATTCGACCGTGCTCCACCGGTCTTCGGACCTGCTCGTGCTCCACATCGTCTGGCCGCCCGAGATCCATGTCGAGCCCCACGAGCACAACCTCTGGGCGGTGATGGGGATCTACCGGGGAATCGAGGACAACACGTTCTACCGGCGAACGGACGAAGGGGGGATAGCGCGCGAGGGCACGGCGCGTCTCGAGCCGCGGGACACCCGCATCATGGGAGAGGAGGCGATCCACGCAGTCGACATCCCCACCCTTGCGCCGACCGGAGCCATCCACGTCTACGGCGGCGATCTCTTCACGGTGGCGCGAAGCGAGTTCGATTCGGCGACCTCCGAGGAGAGGCCGTTCGACTGGGAAAACTCCGAGCGCCAGTTCGCGGAGATGAACGCCCGCTGGGAGGCGAGAGCGGGCTGACCCTCGAGCGGGACGGCCCCCCGCACCCGCTGTCCCCGGCGACCCGTGACCCGGCCGCGCTCAGGACGGTTCGGCTTGGTCTGTTTCCCCCGGCACGGCGAGCTCCGCCGCGGCACGTGCCCTCCTGTGGCCGACCGCGAGGCCCGCCGCCATGCTCCGCGCGAGCTCCGCGGCCTGGTCGAGCACGCTCTCGGGCAGCGCGCCGTGGGCGGTGAG